>JANWYL010000350.1 GCA_025056955.1 Sandaracinaceae bacterium
TTGGGACGGAGGGTGTGCAACTGGTGGAAGGCGCAGGGTGACGGCGGTAGATGCTTCAACGATCGAGGAATTCGATGCTGCTCAGGAGGACTCCTTCCTGAGGCAAGACAGCCCGTTTGTAGATACACGTACAGATGTCAGACAAAGCGAAATAGGAATCAGCGATGGGAGAGCCATGGATGGCCTGGGAGAGGACGTGCGGGTGATTGATGGTGGTATTGACGTGGGCGAAAGATGTGATCCCCCTTGTCCGTTCGATCGGACTTGTTGTGGGAGAAGCTGCGTCGACCTTTCTTCGGATCCATTGCATTGCGGGCGTTGCGGAAGCGCTTGCCTCAGTGGACAAGAGTGCAGAGGAGGGCGTTGTACCCTTTCGTGCACTGTGAGCTGCCCTCCTGGCACAACTTGCGTTGGGGATCGATGTCTTTGTGGGAGTGGACCTGGTGCGCGGGAGTGCACTTCGTCGGAAGCCTGCTGTGGTGGCGTTTGCACTGATCTCAACACAGTTGCAAACTGCGGTGCTTGCGGACGGACTTGTCAAGCGACGGACCAATGCTGCAATGGAGTTTGCCGCAACGTGAGAAACGACCTTGAGCATTGCGGGGAGTGCGGTCGCTCGTGCCTTCCCACTGGCGATCGCTGTGTCGATGGAAGCTGTCGCTGCGGAAGCAAAGAAGCTTGTTTGATTTTTTGTGCCTTCGGTACGTGTGTTCCTTTTTGATGAAATCAATCCTGGCTTGGCAACGGAGTTGCTGAGTGCCAGAAGTGGCTTTGGTTGCTTTTCTGCTTCCACAGGACATGAAGCGTCCAGCCACTGACATGTTGCTGCGTTATGCTTCACGAGGATTGGGTGAAGGGGTCGAGGCTTTGATCCAGCCTTGGCTTGAGCGATGTCCTCCGCCTTGGCTTGAGACGGGTCGCTCCGTTGAGAAGAGGCGGCTTTCGTTTGAAACCATGCGGCTTGGGGAAGGGAAAGGGCCCTTTCGTGGAGGCATTGCTTGGGGGGCAATTGACGAGAGCACCTTCGCCACGTGGATTCAAGGCATTGAAATTGGAGGAGTTGCTGTCCAGGTGCTGTTTATTGAGAGAGAGGGAATATGGGGCTTATTGGATCGCTTGAGCTTGCGCAGCGAAATGCGTCCACTTCCGCTCGAGGCGGCGTGCACCCGGGCGTTTCTATATGGCCTTCGCGAGCTCGAAATGCTTCCGCTTGCTGGGAATGCAGCGCTTATTGTTGGTTGGCGTCGTTTCTAAGCGATGCATTCAACATTTTTCTCAGGGCCTCGAGGACTTCGCCCGCTTTCCCCTCGATCCGAAGCGTGGCGAGCCCATCGGCCCGCGTGCTTCCAAGGTTAACG
>JANWYL010000351.1 GCA_025056955.1 Sandaracinaceae bacterium
TATGGCCCCACATTGGCCGACTCAACCGCCTTCCGGTGCTCATTTCTCTCAGCGGCGGGGAAGAATTCCCGCACCCCATGGGAATCGCTCATGGGGATCGGCTTGATTTGAGGCGATACTCACCTGGCGATCCCGCCCGCTTCATCCACTGGAAGGCATTGGCGCGAACCCGGCGCGTGATGGTGCGCGTTCCCGAACGCTCCCTCAGCCCCTCAAAGCGCACGCTCGCCTACTTGGTTGCCGGGCAAGGTGATGAAGCCACGGCAAGCGCAGCGCGAACAGCAATCGAAAACAGGCTTCTTGGCGATGAATGGCTCTTTTCGGCCGATGGCACCCCTCAAGTCACTTCCTCCACCGAAGAAGCGCTTATGGCAATCCTTCGCTCTGCCCACGCCAAAGATGAAGGAGCCTCAAGGCTCATTTCCTTTCTTGAGGAAGGGGAAAGAATGGGTCCAGCATCGATTGTTCTCTTTGTACCACCCCAACCAGGCCCATGGCTCGAACGGGTCAACCTTGCACTCAAAACGCGCCACTACCGATCCCGCGTGGTGATCGGTGTGGATGGATTGGGTTCTTCAGCTCCATCAACACCTTTGCATCGCCTGCTCTTCTATTCCACTCCATCTCCCGGAAGCCCGATTGAGCCTCTTGAGAAGGTGTTACACACCCTGGAGATGCTTCGAGTCGAAACCGTGATCATTGACCGGGTTTCTGGCCAACCCCTAAGCACCCTTCATTTACGCAAACCCACTATGCAATCGCCTGCTCTTACTCACCAAACACCCAACATTAAAAGGGAGGTTGCATGAGCACTGCCATTGGCACAACCGTTTTTGCGATTAATCAACGAAACTCAGGAGTGGTCCCCTTCTTTCTTCGCACCTTGGTGTACCTCATCACGGGTGCTGTATTGAGCTATCCATTGACCGTAACGGAGGGTGTGATTGGAGGCGCGATTGGAGCCGTCTTGGGTGGAGTGCTTGGTCATATCCTCGCACAAAGCAAGTTGAGAAGTTGGGTGCTCGGAGTCATTGCAGTTGTGGGTTTGATCTTTGGGAAAACCCTAAGCGCCCTTTGGGCTTCTTCGACCATGACCAAACACCTTTTAGGCCCCGCCGAGGTGCTTCGAGTCGAAGAATTTCTCACCTTTCTTTTCACGATCGCTCCCCTTGCAACCCTTCTTCGCGCTTTTTCGTTGCGTTTTGCTCCCCTATCCCTCATCGAAGTCGCAGCAATTGCCCTTGCTTTCGCAAATCTCGTGATCGAGCACC
>JANWYL010000352.1 GCA_025056955.1 Sandaracinaceae bacterium
GGGGAGAAGCTCGAGCAGAAAGCCCTGCTTGGCGACACGCAGGCACCAATCGTATTCCTCGTTATACAGGAAAAAGCTTTCGTCCAAGCCACCCACGGCCTCAAGCACATCGCGCCTGGTCATCAAACATGCGGCTGAAAGGAGCCACACCCTGGTTGGGCGGTAGATATTGACCCAGTTCGGCCAGTAAAAGGGGCCGAAAAGCCACTGCCGGCTTCCGTCTTTGTTGAGGAGCCGAGGACCCACTGCTCCGATTTTGGGGTTGGAAGAGAGGCGCTCGCGCATTGCCAAAAGTGCAGGAAAAGTGACAAATACATCGGAATTGAGAAGCAAAATCAGTGGGCGGGTGCTTTTTTCGAGTCCTTGATTTGTGGCATGGGCAAAGCCGTGATTTGTGACGCGAACCAAGTGTACTCCCGCGAACTCCCTCAAAACCATTTCTGGAGATCCGTCTTGTGAGCTTCCATCGACCACGATGACCTCGGCTTTTGGCAGTGAGGACACGACAGCTGAAAGGGTCTTCCGCAAAAGGGAACATGCATTGTAGGAGGGAATGACGATGCTCAAATCCTCGCCTTGCCAAGCGCTCAGGGTCGATGGGGGGGGTTGTGAGGTTCCTAGCCTTTTTTTGTGGTTAAAGCCATGAAAGCGAGTCAAAGGCATGCGAGCATTCCTCTTCTACACATTGCGTGCCACAAGAGTGGAATGATCGAGGGCAATGTCAGCACATAAGGGTAGCCAAGTGGATTCCAAAGATGGGCCGATGTGAATTTTGTTCACAGTGGCTCGAATGCACACGATGAATGGTTGCTCCAAAGCAGGGAGGACAACCGCAATCAAGCAAGGAAAGGACGTTACAACGTGGGGAGCCAGAAAAAGCTGGCTCAGATGTCTGCAGATGTGCACACCCGGTTGCGACCCTTTTGTTTGGCTGCGTAGAGGGCCTTGTCGGCGATCTCAAAGAGCTCGGCTGGGGTTTTGGCGTCACGAGGATAGGTTGCAATCCCAAGTGAGGCCGTGACACGCAGCTTCCCGATTTCGGTGCGGAAAAGGGTTTT
>JANWYL010000353.1 GCA_025056955.1 Sandaracinaceae bacterium
TTGCCGCATCTGGGCTCAGCTTCTCTCTCAGAGACAACCATACCGCCGGTGCACCAACCACAATTGTCGAAACCAAGGCCTGCCATGCCATCTCCATATAAATCGCAAAGCCTCCCCCAAGCGCAAATCCCAAAAGAGGAACCAGGTTTGGAATTTCACCCGTCCGGCGCTCTAGGCCAATTGCCACAATCGAAACAATTGCCACAAAGCCAGCACGAAGCAAAGCGGTTTCGATTTCGCTCATCGAGCCCCTTCCTCACCACCGGCAAACAACCCGCATGCCATCGACCACTAGCCCTTGAGTGCCTCAGCACCGCTAATGATCTCAACCAGTTCCTTTGTGATTGCCGCTTGGCGGGCCCTGTTGTACATGAGTGTGAGCTTTTCGATCATCTCACTTGCGTTTTTGGTCGCATTGTCCATGGCTGTCATCCGAGCACCGTGCTCCGAAGCCACTGATTCGAGCAGTGCCCGATACACTTCGACCTGCACATAGATCGGAAGCAATGAGTCAAGCAAAACTTTCTTATTTGGCTCATAGACGAAGTCCCCCCTCACATCTTTGTTTTCGTCGATTGTTGTCGGTTCAATTGGCAAAATCCGCTCGCACACCACTTTTTGCGAAATTGCACTTTTGAATTCATTGTAGATCAAATAAACCGAGTCATACCGCCCGTTCGCATACTCAGCCCCTATCCAACGGGCAACTTCACTGGATTTTGAAACATAACTGGCTTCTGAAAGCCCAATCCACTCAAAATCGATTTTTGCATTTCGCCTTCTTAAAAAGTCACGCCCCTTCCTCCCGATTGCAGCAAAGGACACATCGATGTCATTCGTCTCAAACTCAATCCATTTCCGAAATGCAAAACGGTTGACATTGGCATTGAAAGAACCAGCAAGCCCCCTATCTGAAGTCAAAACCACAAAGAGCACGTTTTTCTCTTCTCGCCTTTGCAAAAGGGGATGATG
>JANWYL010000354.1 GCA_025056955.1 Sandaracinaceae bacterium
TCCAACTGTGCTCGATATTTCTCTGCGCCTTCGGAACCTTTTGCGGGAAGCCGGGTTGCGGGTTGCGATGACCCGGGAGGAAGATGTTTTCGTCGGGCTTTCTGCGCGCGCTGCCTTTGCCAACATGATGGGGGCCGATGTCTTCCTTTCCAATCACATCAACTCGAATTCAGGGGCTCCCGCCACTGGGCTTGAGACCTGGATTGCTCGGAGTGCGGGCGACCGCACCCTCAGGCTTGCCCAACTCGTTCAAAGAGAGATCGTCAGTGCGTGGATGCTGGCTGATCGGGGCGTAAAGAGGGCGGATTTTGTCGTTTTGCGCGAAACAACCATGCCTGCTGCCCTGGCGGAACTGGGCTTTATCAACAACTGCTCCAGAGACGCGATGCTCCTTGCCGATCCCACACGGCGTGAGCAGATCGCCCAAGCCGAAGCGCGGGCCCTTCTCGAATGGCTTGGCCACTCCCCTCCTTCGGCGAGGGGGATATTGCAAGGGGTTATCTACGAAGACCGAGGGGCAGGACCAGCCGACATGAGTGTGCGGATCGGCGGGGCGACGATCAGGGTGATTGAAGTTGGCGCGATGACTACGTCAAGGGAGCCTGATGGTTACTGGCGCCTCGAGCTTGCGCCTGGCCACTACACCGTCCAAGCGAGCGCTCACGGCCATCGAATGGGTTCGCGCAACTGCACCGTGATGGGTGGGATGGAGAGCTGGTGCTCGATTGGCCTTGTGCGCGAAGAGGCCCTTGACAGCGGGATGAGAGATGGCGCGACGAGCGATGAGGATGCAATGGTTGTGGGTG
>JANWYL010000355.1 GCA_025056955.1 Sandaracinaceae bacterium
GAGAGCAGCGCGGTTTACCTTGATGAGTGGCTTTGCAGCGCGAGGAGAAGCACGGTGGATGGCTTCTGCAACCAGCTTCTTGCCCCCTCCGCTCTCGCCTCGAATCAGAACAATCGTGTCGTGCGCTGCGATGCGCCCGATCATCGCTCGGATCCGGCGCATGGCTTGGCTTTGACCGACCAACTCAGGAAGCCTTTGAAGGACTTGAAGGGCCTTGAAGAGAGAAATATTTCTCCTTTGAGTGCTTATTTGAGTGGTCAAGCCTACACCACAGCCGGTTCATGTCCTCTCGGATCGGCCTGGAATCCCAGGAAGCCTCGCACCACTTTGGTACGCGTTCTTTGGGCTTGCGATCGATGGACTCAGCGCGCTTGAGCATGGTGGATGCACGGCCATTTCGTCTTGATCGCAGAGAATTTCAGGACAAAGAACGATGGGATTAAGGAGCTGCTCCTCATCTTTTGCACGCCGAGCGCTTTCAAGCGCCTCATGGGCAAGGCTCATGGCATCTTTCCCTTTTGCCTTAAGGCAAAGGGCCTGAAGGTAGAAAAGTTCTCCCCGCTCCTTTTCGTTTTTGAATCTCCCACAAAGAGAGCTCAAAATGCAATCTGCTTCATCGATGCGCCCCTCAATGATTTTGAGGCGAGCAAGCTCAAGGCGAGCCAATTGCTCCCTAGGGTCTCCAATTTTCTTAAAGATTGCTTCTCCCTTTTCGAAAGCATTTTTGGCCTCTATGGTGCGATTCTGGCAG
>JANWYL010000356.1 GCA_025056955.1 Sandaracinaceae bacterium
TCACCACCCCCATTGCGCGTGCGTTCGACCAGCGCGTTTATTTTTTCTGCAGTCATGCCGGGATAGTCCGGCAACGGGATGCCCCCAACATAGCTATAGCGCGGCAATGGCACCATCGTGTCACCGTGCCCACCCAGCACAAACGCGCTGATATCGGCGACGCTCACTCCAGTTTCCATCGAGATGAAAGTGCGGAAACGTGCGGCGTCGAGCACCCCCGCCATTCCCATGACCCGGTTTTTGGGAAAACCTGAGATCTTGTAAAATAAATAGACCATGGCATCGAGGGGGTTTGAGATCACAATGACAAAGGCATCAGGCGCGTATTTTTTAACATTTTGGGCAACATCAGTCATGATTTTGGCGTTAGTCCCTAAAAGATCGTCCCGGCTCATGCCTGGCTTGCGTGGCACCCCGGCCGTGATGATCACTAAGTCTGCCCCACGCACGTCTTCGTATGAATTAGTGCCGATGACTGAATTGGAATACCCTTCAACAGGGGTCGATTCGTAGATGTCGAGCGCTTTGCCCTGTGGAACTCCTTCCACAATGTCGTAAAGCACGACATCACCCAGTCCTTTCTGGACAGCCATGAGGGCCAGATTGCCACCAATTTGGCCTGCACCGATGAGTGCAATTTTGGCTCTGCGGTTT
>JANWYL010000357.1 GCA_025056955.1 Sandaracinaceae bacterium
TCCCCTGTCCCCGTTCTCACTGTGTAGGAGCGGGGCTTCTTTTCTGCGCGGCTATAACTTTCGTTTACCTAGATATTGAACTTTCTTGCGATGCCTCTGGGCTGCGGCGGCGCTATGCTAGGCGTCACAAGGCAGATAAGAGAGGCATACTATGAGCGAGCACGCAATCGAAGTTCACCAGATCACCAAGCGCTACGGTGCGATCCAAGCGCTCAACGGCGTATCATTCAACGTTCGCCGGGGCGAAATCTTCGCTTTACTGGGGCCAAACGGCGCTGGCAAAACGACCACGCTCAGTATTATCGAAGGCATTCGGCAGGCAGACGGCGGGAGCGTACAGGTATTGGGCATGGATATGGACACCCATGCGCGCCAGATCAAACGTCGCATCGGCGTGCAGTTGCAAACAACTAGCCTCTTGCCCGATCTGCCGGTAGCAGATCAAATGTGGCTGTTTGGCAGGCTCTATGGCGTTGCAATGAAGCGCTCTCATGTATTAGCATTGCTCGAACTCTTCGGCTTGCGTGAACAGGCGCACCGGCTGCCAGATCACCTCAGCGGCGGCCAACGGCAACGGCTGGCGCTGGCAATTGCGCT
>JANWYL010000358.1 GCA_025056955.1 Sandaracinaceae bacterium
TCGGGTGCGGGCGTGGATGGACGCCTGCGGGCGGAGCGAGCAACCGCTGGTGGTGCTGGGGGATGGCGCGTACAGTGCGCAGGCGTTCGTGCAGGGGCTGCCGGCGCGCACTTGGGCGATTGTGCGGGTGCGCGCCGACGCGCGGTTGTGCGCGTTGCCTGAAGGGGGCGGGCGTCGGGTGTATGGGGCGCGGTTTGCGCCGCGGGACATCTGGCGAGCGCGTCGGGGGCAGGCGGTGCCTGTGGCAGGGCGTTGGCGGGAGGTAGCGGTGGTCGTGCGGGGGCGTGAGCGGACACGGCAGGTGTGGTTTGGGGTGTGTCGGCGGTGGGGCTGGGGGCGACAGGTGTTCGGGTGTCTAATCGTGCGGGGGCGCAAGGGGGGGGGGCGGGCGAAGGAGCAGGCGCCGATGGCGTTTTTGGTAGCGTCGGGGGACGGGGATGTCTCGGAGTTGCCGTGGGGGGTGGCGCAGGCAGCGGAGTGGGTGTGGCAGCGATGGGAATGTGAGGTGAGTTTTCGGGAGATGAAGAGTGGGTTTGGGTTGGGGGAGAAGCCGTGTTGGGGGCGGCGT
>JANWYL010000359.1 GCA_025056955.1 Sandaracinaceae bacterium
ATCGCCCGAGCTCGCACCCTCTTCAGCCGGGCCTGGGAGAAGGCTTGCGCCTTGTCCAAAGAAGCGCTTTTTGATGCGGCTTGGCTCTCCGCTGCCCCCATCAGCGCCGCCTCGTTTGTAAAAAGAGCACAATCGCTTCAAGCCCTTTTTCTGAAACCTTGCCAGCAAGGCCTGGCATGGCTCCCTTGCCCTGCAAGAGCAAACGCAGAAGCTCTTCCTTTGGGGCGCGAGCCAATGCATCCCAGTCAAGGGGAGGTGCAAAAGGCCCTCCTTCCCCTCGTGCTCCGTGACACCCAGCACAATGCGCCTGAAAAAGCTCGATCCCGCTTCGCGATTCGACGAAAGAATCCCCTTCGTTCTCCCTTGCTTCAACAAAAGCAGGGTGCAGGTGATCGCTTGGCTGCCACTCCGGCAAAGAAGAAGCATCCCTGCCACCGCACCCCCAAAGCACAAAAGCAAACAAAAGATGCAATGCCCTCTTCGACCAAAGCACAAAACGCAGCCTAGAGACCTTGCCTTGGGTTTCTGGCTTGGGTTTGGATCGATGCGCGGCCATTGCT
>JANWYL010000035.1 GCA_025056955.1 Sandaracinaceae bacterium
GCGCACTCTCGCGTTTCCGCTTTGCTGGTCTTCGTGTTCAAAGTGGCCCTGAAAATCCCTTGGGATGCGCTCGTTGTTGATCATGAGCTGTTCGTTTTGCATGGAAAGTTGCATCCCGGGCTTTCCGACAATCCGCCCTATCACAAAGCGCTCCTGGTTTTGGGGGTGGCGGCAGAGAACGATGGATCCGTGCTTGAATTCTGAGCTGCGCCATGCGAGGACTGTGTCCCCAGCAAAAATGGTTGGGGCCATGGCATCGTTTGAGACAATCACGACGTCGATAAAGAAAAAGCGCAAGATTGCTCCAACCAAAGCGAAAATCCCCCCAAGCATGAGCACAAACTTAAAAAGCTGGGCACGAAGGCTATCTCCCATGGTCAACCCACTGGCAGCACATGAGCATCGGCAAAATGAAGCGATCTCACAAGATTTTGCCTCTTCTCATGAGATTTGAGTTCAAGCAGCCTCGCACCATTTGAGGAGCTCCAAGAGGGCTTGGGCCCCGTCAGGGGCTTGGGCCATGGCACGACGGACTGCGATGCCATAAGCACCCAAGGCAAAGGCCCGAGCGAAGTCCTCTTGGCGCTGAAGACCGCCCAGGGCAAAAATGGGAAGGGGGCTGATTCCGATGATGGCCTTGGCTTCGCTTTGGCTGAGGGGTGGGCCTTTGCCTGGAACAGGCCCAAAGGGCGCAAGGAGGAGCGCGTCTGCCCCCTCCAGGGCCCGCTTGCGGGCGCTTTCGATCGAGTGGATGCTGGCCATAAGGGGAGCGCTTGTGATTTTGCGAAAGTGCTCAACCGATGGGGCACGTTCGGGAAGGTGAAGGCCAGAAGCACCGCATTCCATGGCTTTCTCGCCAAGGACTGGATCGCTTGTTGCCAAAAAAACCGGAACAAGGCCCTGGGAAAGGGCGACCAGGCTTTCAAGGTGCTCAAGGACTTGGGGCATTGGGCTTTCATAGTCCCTCAAAATGAGCATCCACCCCTTCACCCTCCCATCCAACGCTTCGACGTAGGGTGCAAGGCCACGGGTCCCATCCGGATCGGTGATCACAATCAGGCGAGGCCACGAAAAGGAAAGCGGCTCTCTTTTCAGCATCGCGCATTCCCCTTGCTTGGAGAAGGTTGTTTGTGGGTTGATTGTGACTGAGAAAGGTGAAACCTAGGTGAAAAATGAGTTACACCTAGGTGTGTTGATGCTTTGAACCGATCACACCCTGCAGGGGGCTTGAAGCCGAGGCGTAGAGGCGCTTGGGGATGCGCCCTGCGAGAAAGGCTTCGCGGCCGGCTTCGACGGCGAGGCGCATCGCGCGGGCCATGCGGACAGGATCTTTGGCTTGGGCGATCGCTGTGTTCACGAGAACGGCGTGGCAGCCAAGCTCCATTGCAATCGATACATCCGAAGCTGTTCCGACGCCTGCATCGACGACGATTGGGACTTTGGCCTGCTCGAGGATGATTTCGATGTTATAGGGGTTGCGGATGCCGAGGCCGCTCCCAATCGGCGCCCCGAGGGGCATGACAGAGACGCAGCCGAGCTCTTCAAGCCGCTTGGCCGTGACAGGATCGTCGTTGGTGTACGCCATGACCGCAAAGCCCTCTCGGACGAGGATTTTTGCGGCCTCGATCGTTTGGACCACATCTGGAAAGAGGGTTTTGGGGTCACCGATCACTTCGAGCTTGATAAAGGGTGTGCCGAGGAGTTCTCTTGCCAAGCGCGCCGTGCGGACGGCGTCTTCGGCGGTGTAGCAGCCGGCCGTATTGGGCAAAATCATGTAGCCTCCTTTGATGAGGAATTCGGTGAGCGCCTGGCCCTCAGCGCTTTGAAAGTCCACCCTTCGGACGGCAACGGTCACAACTTCGGCTCCAGAGGCCTCAATGGCCGCGCGACACAGCTCAAGGTTTACAAACTTGCCCGTGCCCACAAAAAGCCTTGAGCGCAGGGTCTTTCCTCCAATGACAAGCCTGTCTTCCATCATGGTGGGCCTTAGCACGGTCCAACCCATCTCAAAAGGGTCACGGCCTGAAAAAGACCCCTGGATTTCAGGGAGCTGCCCCCAAAGCGGGCGCTCCTATAAGATCCATGAGATGAAATGAGGAGCTATTCAAAGAGGCGCTATGGCAAAAGAAAAGGCTTTTTCGCTTGAACCTGCTGGATTTTTCCTCTTTTTTGCTTTGGTTGTGGGTGCTTGTGGTGGTGGCGATGGGGGTGGTATGCGCTGCGAGGACAATGGCGATTGCCCCGAGGGCCGCGAGTGCCGAGATGGGCGCTGCGTCCGTAGCCGCGATGCGGGGGCTCAAGACGCCCCTTCTGCCACCGATGCGGGCCAGGATGCCAGGGTGCTTTCGGATGCCCCCTCTTCCGGCTGCCGCAGGGCGTCGGACTGCCCAGACGACGGAAACGCATGCACCCAAGTGAGCTGCTCGATGGGCCGCTGTGTGCACCACTTTGACGAAGCGAGCTTGAGCAACCCCTACGCTTGCGGCCGCATGGAGGGCTCTTCAATCATGTGCACGGCCCCTTGTCCAAACGGAGGGCCCAATACCCGCCCAATTTGCATGGGGGGCCGCTGTGGCCTGGCCTGTGTCGATGGCCATGTCGACATCGATCGCATGATGGGCCCAGGCAGCAATGGCTGCGAGTGTCAGCGCATGGGGGATATGGACGAGCCAGATGCCGAAGCCCGCGATGCCAACTGCGATGGCGCCGATGGCATCGTTGGCAACATGGCTTTCCTCTATGTGGCACCCTCTGCCCGCGGTTCGGGCGATGGAAGCTCCCCCGCCAACGCCGCTTCCATCCAAAGGGCCTTCGAGATTGCCGATCTTCGAAGCGAGGTGAACCACATCCTCCTCGAGCAGGGAAACTACACCATCACCCAACCTTTGCTTTTGGACGGCCGCATCGTCTCCTTGCACGGAGGCTATGATGCGCAATTCAGAAGCCGCCCAGGTCGCTCGAGGATGCGCTCAAATGCCCCCCACGCCCTCCGAGTGATTGGCGGGATGGTGTCGATCGAGGCAATCGATTGGGAAAGCGCAGACCAGAGCGCTCCGAGCGCCTATACCGCGACCCTCGTCCTCAACGGCACAACCATCTCGATTGCCCAAAGCCGCATCGTTGCCGGGCGCGGAGGCAATGGCAGAGATGGGATGAACGGAATCGGTGTCGTCGGAACGACGCCTCCCATGCCTGGTGCAAGGGGAGGCAATGGCTCAGGGGCCACGCCAGGCCCTGGGGGAGGAGCAGGCCCAGGAGCCGGCGGATGGGGAGGTGCGGGCCGCTCCGAAGGGGGTGGGGGAGCTGACCCGAGCTTAACGTGCCGAGGGCGTGGAGGGGCAGGCGGTTCCGCAGGAACTGGCACAACCAGCGCCACAGGCTCCCCAGGTCAAAACGGGATGGAGGGCTGTGCCGGGATGAACGGGCGCCATGGTGCGGGTGGCTCCGGGCCAGGGAGCTTTGGCTTTTCTTCTGGCTTTGTGTGGTCTCCAAGCCACGGTGCAGATGGTGAGCCCGGTGAGCGGGGAGAGCGAGGTGGGGGAGGGGGAGGGGGTGGAGCGGCAGCGGCCTCTTCTTCCTCGTGTGAGGCCTATGGAGGAGGAGGGGGTGGTGGTGAAGGGGGAGAGGGGGGTCGTGGCGGTGCACCTGGACGTGGGGGGCAGGGTGGGGGAGGCTCTTTTGCGATCATGTCTTATGAGAGCCGCATCCAGTTTGGAATGGGTGTGGTCCTTGAAACCCGTGGGGGAGGAAATGGTGGCCGAGGGGGGAGCGGTGCCAACGGAGAGCTCGGTGCGGCTGGGGGAGCTGGGGGTACAGGTGGAACAAGCAGCATGGGGATCTGCAGGGCAACGGGGGGGAATGGAGGGAGCGGTGGCCGTGGTGGAAGTGGTGGACGCGGTGGGTGTGGAGGGGGAGGAGCTGGTGGCCCCTCTGCAGGCATCATTCACCAAGGAGGGAGAGTCATCGGTACACCCACCTTCATGGTTGGCCCAGGAGGGATGGGTGGCCCTCAATGCAGCGCAGGGGGAGGGAACCCTGGTGAAAATGGGGTAATGATGAACATCATCACACTCACTGCGCCTTGAACACCCTTGGTGCTTTCCGCCTTCACCCACCAAGGGGCGCGCGCGACCCCTTGGGTGTTGGCTTGCCTTCAAGCGCTCTAAACCATCGCAAAGCTTTCGACCGGTATTTCAAGCGCGCTCCGATCGCCGCTCGCCATGATTTGGGCCTTGAGCGGGACTTCGGGGAGGAATGTCGAGGCGAAAAAGAGCGCTGCCTGCTTTTTGCCCTCGTAAAAGGCCCAGTCGCGGCTTCCTTTCTCGCACTTTTGTTGGGCTTCGTCTGCAATGATTGCGGCATCGAGAAGAAGCCAGCCCACCGCCGTTTCGCTCATCATCTCGAGGAAGCGGTTGGCGTGAAGGGGAACGCGCTCGATTTCGCCGCTTTGGAACCACTGGAGGAGCTGAAATGCTGAATTTGCAAGCGCTTCTTTGGCTTGCCCAAGGGTGCGGATGGCCTGACCAAATACAGGGTGACGCCCGTTTTCTTCAATGAATCGGCTCATATCTGAAATGAACGCCTGCGCATGCCTCCCCCCATCTTGAGTGAGCTTGCGCCCCACCAAATCCAGGGCTTGGATGTGGTTTGTGCCTTCGTAGATCGAAAAGACCCTTGAGTCACGCATGTACTGCTCAATTGGATAATCGCGGATGTAGCCAGCCCCCCCATAAACCTGCATCGCAAGCTCACAGATCCGAAAAGCCTGCTCAGAGCCATAGGCCTTAACGATGGGGGTGAGGAGGTCGACCTGGCCGAGGTGATAAGCGACCTTGTCGTCGTCTTTGCCTTGAAGGACGCGCGCCCGATCCTGGTGCATCGTGAGCTTGACGATGAGGGCACGAATCCCCTCAACCTTCGACTTCATTTCAAGAAGCATCCGGCGAATGTCGGGATGCTCGATGATGGGGACACGGGGCGCTAGCGGATTCTTCCACTCCTTCACTGAGCTCCCCTGCTTTCGCTCCTTGGCGTAATCCAAGGCGCAAAGATACGCGGCACTGGCCACGGCAAGCCCCTGAACACCCACCCCGATTCGGGCATAGTTCATCATCTGGAACATCTGCCGGATGCCCTCGTTTTCTTTTGTGCCGCAAAGGTAGCCGATACAGCGATCTTCTTCGCCAAATTGAAGCACACAGGTGGCTGAGCCGTGAAGCCCCATCTTGTGCTCGAGGCCAATCACCTTGACGTCATTGGGTTCGCCGAGGCTTCCGTCTGGATTGACCCGGATTTTCGGGACCACAAAGAGCGAAAGGCCCTTGGTGCCAGGTGGTGCCCCCTCAACGCGCGCAAGCACAAGGTGAACGATGTTTTCGGCGCAGTCGTGGTCACCCCCTGTGATGAATATTTTGGTGCCCTTGATCGAATAGGTGCCATCGGGGTTTCGGCGGGCTGAGGTTGTGGCCGCACCCACGTCTGAGCCGGCCTGGGGCTCGGTGAGGCACATGGTCCCTCCCCACTTTCCGCCGTACATTTTGGGCACAAAGAGGCGCTTGAGCTCAGGTGTCCCAAAGGTGTCAATCAGGTGCACAGCCCCAATCGCCAAGCCCGGATAGGTCATAAAGGCACAATTTGCGCCGCTAAACATTTCTTCGACAAGCGCTTGCAAGGTGTGGGGGGCTCCTTGGCCACCCACCTCTTCACGCTCAGAAAGCACCCGCCAGCCGGCTTCGAAAAGCGCTTTCCACGCTTCTTTGAAGCCAGGAGGGGTGATCACCCGGCCATTTTCGAGCTTGCACCCCACCCGATCGCCCACAACGTTCAGCGGGCCAAGCACTTTTTGCGCAAACTCGCAGCTCTCCTCAAGCGCCATCCGGACTTCATCGCGCCCCCAGTTTTCAAAAGGTGGCTTTGAAAGGAGTTCATCCAAGCGAAATTGCTCAAAAAGCAGAAATTCAAAATCGCGCAAATCGGCTTTGTAGTGGTTTTGGGGCTGAGACATCGCTCACCTCATGCATCGATATGCCCATTTCACCGCTTTGTGCTGATGAATGAGCATTCATCCATCGACTCACAATGGGCAATCCGACGCATCGCGTCAAGGAGTTTGGTCACGTGATTTCGTGGCTCAATTTGGCCCGATTTGAGGGCCAAGGCTTGCTTGACAAGGAAGGGAACCTCTATCTACATTGCCCCCTCATGATTCGGTTGGGACTACCCAAATTGACCCTCAAGCGCTCCTATAAGCACTGGACCCCAAAATACATTGTCGATCGGATTCGCTTGATGATATGGTACCAAACCCACCCCGATTCACCTTGGCTCACTCCTGCTGCGATTGAGGTCATCGACAGCTTGCTTAAACCAAGCGACCGCTACCTTGAGTGGGGCTCTGGAAGAAGCACAGCGTGGTTTGCCAAGCGATGCAAGGAAGTGATTTCAGTTGAAAGCAGTCCCGAGTGGTTTCAAAGGGTATCACAAACGATATCAGGCATGAACAATGTCTCGCTTCGCCTTTGCCCCACGAAAGAGGAGTATTTGGGCGTTGGCCTTTCCCTTCCCGACGAATCGGTTGACGTGGTTCTTGTGGATGGGCAATACCGAGACGAATGCGCGGAGATATCGATCCCCAAGCTCCGCCGTGGTGGCCTCCTGATCATCGACAATGTGCACTGGTACCTTCCCAGCAATTCCAAGTCCCCAAACGCCATTGGTTCAAGATACGCAACCCCTGTTTGGGAAAGGGTGGGGAAGCAAATCGAATCGTGGCGCAAAATCTGGCTCACAAGTGGCGTGGATGATACATCGATTTGGATCCGTCCCTAGATTTAAGGCACGATCTGTATCAAGTGTGAGACTCTTCGTGGTCAAGGCCTAAAAACATTGGCCCTATGCCACGCCATGTATTTTTTGTGTTCTTCCGTGTACTTGCCTCTGATTTTGAGAGGCTTATCGATTCCCAAGATGCTCCTCGCTTCGGCTGAAACCAAGGGAGAAATGATGGCTAGGCCTTCTTCGTCGAAGCTCAAAAAACCCCGATCGAAGAGGGTGTCGAGATGAGGAGCAAGGAGCAGGCCGTTGTAGACATCGAGGCGCTCGTGATCGTCGGCATGAGCCCAAGGCTTGATGTGGCTTGCGCGGAGGACTTCGACGAGGTCGAGCCCCGTGACTGCGCAACGGCCTTCCCAGTACTCGATCAGCTTGTTGCGGAAGAGGTCTTGCCCCTGGCGGGGGACAAAAGAGCGTTCGCCTTCGGTGCGCTGAGGGGGTGAGGCGCTTTGCTCGGGCCGTGGGGACCTCAAAGAGGGGAGAAGGCCAAGGGCGCGTTCGAAAAGCTCCCTAACCCCGCGGTAGAGTTCTTCGTAGGTGTTGAAGCGAAAAACGAAGGGGGCTGGAGGGGGAAAAGGTGGGGCTGAGGGGGTAAAGGGGAGGGTGTTTGCGAGTTCCTCGCTCGCGATTGCGAGAAAGAAGTTGCCCGAAGGAATGGCGCTCATCCACACTTCGAAGGGGAGGATGCTGCTTTTGAAGCGAATCCAAGAGTGGCTTTCTTCCAGTCGGCGGTCAAAACCGTTGTCACTGGCTGCTTTGTCGATGAGGGTTTTCTGGCTGGGAAGCATGGCTTAGAACCCTAGCACTCGGAAGCGCGAAGGGGGGGACCAAGGGGTGAGCGGTAGGGGGTTTTGGAGGCGATGGCTTCGGCCATTGCCTTGTAGCGCTCGAGCACAAGGCGCTTTGTGCGGTATTCGCCATGGTTTTGCATGTCTTGGCTTTTGATGATGGGGAAGCTTTCCATCACGTGCTCAAGCTCTTCTTGTGAGAGGCCATAGAGGTGGAAGAAGGCCGCGTGGAGCTCTGCCCAAAGGATCTCGCGGCGCTTTTCGTCCCAGATGAAGGGCGGCCCCTCATCGCCAAGGTCGCGGGCAAGGGGCTCAAGGTCCCAAGCCGTGTAGGCAAGCTCTAGGACGCGCGGGACGATCCAATCGGCCACACTCCCTTCGCCCCAGGGGCAAGCTTCTTCGTAAACTTCTGGAGGCAAGGCCGGAAGCTGCATGAAAAAGTGAAAACTTAAATCCGTTCCTCCTATTTTCTGCCGCGTGGCATAATCGAAGGCAAAGCTCGAAAGGCAGGCCGCAAGGCAAGCAAAAAGGCGTGGAGGCGCAAACGAAAAAAGGAGATTGATCGTGTTGCCTACTCCCACCCTGGGGATGAAGGCGCAAATCATCGTGCGGGCGTTTGAGGGGTTTGTAATGTTTCGCCACACAAAGAGCCAGCTCCTTTTCCAGTTGAACTTTTGAAGGATGCGCTCCACTTTCTCTTCCTCTACCCAAAACCTTGGGAGGGGAAAGGCATTTGGGTCGCTATAGCCCGTAAAAGGCCGCTCCTTGCCCAGGGAATGGTCGTATTCGTTGAAGCGGTGGTTGAGGTGAGCGATCATTTTGCCTTGGTAGAGGGGAAGAAAGCGTTTGTTTTCTTTCACAAAGGCGTTTCCCAAAAGCCTATGGCTGTCTTTAAGGTCCTTGTATTCACGAAAAATTGGCTTATCGTTCGTTTCGTGGAAAGGGCCCGCCCTGGTTGCACCTGGGTTTTCTCCGTGCCCAAGCCAAGGGCGCATGCCTTCTTCTGCTTTTTTGTAGATTTTTCGGTTGATTTCGAGGTCGGTCGCGGTGGAGAAAAGAGGGAAGGCGAGGGTTTCTGGGCTAAAGAAGCCCAAATCAGATGGGTGAAAGCGGAGGGTGCGGGAGGGAACAGCCATCTCCTTGGGCGAGCGGATCAAAAAGATGCATTCGAAGCGCTCGCTTGAAGGCCCAAGGCTCAAAAGGGAAATGCGAAAACGTTGATCAACATCCTGAAAAAGACGGCTTTTTTCTTGGCCTTTTTCGCTTTCTTGCTGGTTGAGAAAATCGTAGCAGGCAACCAGGCGCTTTGTCTTAAAGAGCTCCTCTCGAAAGGCTTTTCGGGAGATATCTGTCAGGATATTCGTTGGGAGGATGATGCCTGCCCGGCCTTTTGGGGAAAGGAGGTTGAGGATGCGCTCTGCAAAAAGGGCATAGGTGTTGAGTCTGCCTTCGGAAGTGAGGGGGAAGCTTTGGCTGGCCCTGAAGAAGTGGATTTCTGCGTCAATATGCTGCTTGGTTTTTTGCCAAACTTCAAAGAGTTTTGGGTTTTGGCTTTTGAGCACTTCAATCGATTGGATTTCTTCAGCTTCGTTAGGTGCCAAATGGCTTTTGAGAAATTCTTTTTCTCGAATTTCAAATTCTCCCCAAGGGGGGTTAGAGAGGATCAGGTCGAAGCCTCCGCGGTCAAAGATGTGCTCGAAGGCGAGCTCCCAGTGGAAGAAGGCATGGCTTTGGGCGAGGGATTCGATCGTGCGTCGGAGTTCTTCATCGATGGGCTTTCCTTTGGCGATGCGCAAAAAAACGCCTGTGGTTGGGGCATTTTCCTTGAGCCACTCTGCGCTTTTTTCTGGCCAGAGGCTTAGCCAAAAAAAGGAAGCACACCAGGTGTTGCATCTCAAGAGCTCCTTTTGGTAGAGCTCTGATTTTTGAAATTTTCGAAAAGCGCTTTCTTTTTCGCTCAAGCCCTCGATGTGTTGGTCGTCAATGCTTTCAATGGCTTTTAGGTTTGATGCGATGGTTTTTTGGTTTTGGGTGCTAAAAGAGAGGTCGAGTTGGTTTTTGTTTTGGGCTTCTTTTTCATTTCTGCGCTTGATGTCATTGGCGATGGATTTGAGTTCTTTTTGATTTGTTTTGAATTCGAATTCCCAAGCGGCACGAGGGATTTCGCTCAGTTGCACGTCGCTTTCTTCTGAACGGACGATGGGGGCGCCGATGAGGGAATTTCCGACGCGAAGGTGGTGGTCGAGGAAGGGGAGGGCTTTTCCTGGGACAGCGGATTCGATCCAGAGGTTGACCTTGCAGAGTTCGAGGGCGAGGGGGTTGAGGTCGACCCCATGGATGCAAGAAGCGATGACTTCGCGGAGGGCGTTTTGATAATCGAGGAGGCTTGGTGCTGGGCTACGGAGCCCGGCGATGTGTTCTGCAAGCCGCCTTGCGGCTGCAAGCAAAAAATGCCCTGAACCACAGGCTGGGTCGAGGATTTTGATGTCGAGCAAGGCCTTGGCTTGGGCGAGGGGGTCATGGTGAAGGCGCTTTCTTTCTTCAATCAAGGGGTCGAGGTTTTTTTGGAGGAGAATTTCGACCAAAAACTCTGGCGTGTAATAGCTTCCTGTTTTTTTTCGGGCGTTGTCTGTGCTTGAATCTTGGAAGCGAAAGCTTCTGCCTTCGTTGCTGAGCTGTGGGAGGAGTTCGAGGAGGCTTTCGTAGACGTGGCCGATTTCTTCGGCTCCAAGGTCGCGCCAGTTGATGCGGACGAGGCCTCCTGGGGTTTGGAGCCAGCTGAGGTGGAAGATGGCCTGAAGCAGGTCGGGGTTTTTGATTTCGCTTCGTTCAAGATGTGGGCAGCCATCTTTGGAAAAGAGGCCTCCCAGGGCCGGAAGGGCGAGCACCTTCTGCCCCTGGGCCAGGGATTTGAAGACCACCACGAGCCCTTGCCAGAGGTCTGAGTGCTGGTCGAAGCGGTCGATGCGCAAGGCGCGCTCCGAGAGGCGGCGGACGGAATAGCCCTTTTTGTAGGTCTCTTTGGCCTTCGGGTGGGCATTTTCGGGGTGGAGAAGCTCGCGCTCTTCGATGCGTAAAAGGAAGATGATGCGATAGGTGAGGCGGAGGAGTTGCTCGAAATAGGCTTGAAGGCCAAGGGTGCCGTTTCTTAGCTCTTCGCGGAGGGCGTGGTTGCGGGGGTGGGAGATAAAACCATTTCCCAAAGCCTCGAGGGCTCGCACAAAGCCATCGCGGAGGCGTTCGCGGGCACGGATGCCTTCTTCGTGGCTTTTTTGGTGCCACTGCTCAAGGGGGCAGACCCCTTCGCGTGGCTCAAAACGAGAGGCGTGGCAAAGGAGCCAAAAGGGGGCAAATTCCGAATAGCCTTTTTCAAAAAGGGTTTTGAAATCGATTTGGATCCAAGCCCTTTGGGTGAGGCTGTGGTGGTCGCGCGCGATGCGCCAGAGGAGGCCATTTGTGACGATGCCCCAGGAGGCTTGGTCTGAGCCGTTCAAAAAGACCTGAAGCTCGTCAAAGGGGCTGCGCTTGACCGCTTTGGGATCGTTGGGGTCGCCAAGGGGCGTGTCGAGGTCGTGGTCAGAAGGGACGATGAGGATGGGGACAGAGTGGCCAAAGGCAAAGAGGGTGATTTTGCCTTGGCCAGGCCCAAGGTTTTCAAAGCCCAAAACCTCGCGGAGGATTGCTTCAACGAATTCGCGTGTTTTTTGCGCAGAAGCTTTTTGGCTCGAGGTGAAGGCCTCCCAATGCCTTTGGGCACTCTGCCACGCCAAGGCGATCCATTCGGCCAGGCCTTGACCGGCAGGAACGGGGTAGGAGTCGCGGAGCTCCTTTGAGTCCAAAGAGCGCAAAAGAGCGTTCATGTGTTCGGGCGTGAAGAGATTTCCCTGAATGGAAATCGATTCGACACTGATTCGGGCCTGCCTGCTTCTGCGCATGGCTTGAACCTTTATTGACGCGGAAGAAGGAGGTAGAAACCCACAAGGTCAGGGGGCAAAAGAGGCTCCACCTTGATTTTGGAATGGGTGGGTTTTACGCGTATGCGCTCGTGGTCTTGGCGGAGTTCTTGGGCACGCTTTTTGGCAAAGGCCTCAAGCTGATGCTGGTGCGTGTTTCGAAGCTCTTCCAAAAGCTCTTTCAATCGATTGCGCACGTGAGGAGGGGGATTGGCCACAGAGGGGAGGTCCAAAAGCCTCAAGGCTTCTTCGCCTTCAATTGGGGTGGCCTCGAAGCTTCCGGACCAGGCGAGGGCAGTGGCTTCTTCGACAAATCCGATATGGGATTCTGTGCCGATCCGATGGCGGAGGCGGAGAAGGGTGACGATCGTGCGTTTGGGGATTCCTTCGACCACCCATGCGCCCACGCGGCCCAAAATGGCCATCTTCTCAGTTGGGTCGATGAGGTGAGGGTTGGCAGGGTCGTGGGAGAGGGTGGCCGAAAGCAGGGCTTCGGCGAGCACGCTCGCCATGGGATGGTTGCGCTGGATGCTTTCGTGGAAAGGAGGCGGGGGGTAGCTGAAGCTCACCTTCAAGGTTTCGCTTGGGGGGATTTCCATCTCCATCGCGAGGCGCTCCTTGAGGGAAGCGCTTCTGAGCTGTGCGAGGTTGATCGAGAAAGAAGAGCCGTCTTCCCGGCCCCTTACCTCAACCCCAAAGCGCGAAAGGGCGCGGGTCACAAAACGCTTGACCGATTCTTCCCCGCCAATAAGGCTTGTGGCTTTCTTCCATTCGTTGATGGCTTCATTGGGATCGATTGAGCTTTGCGCAAACCTGGTTCGAATCTGCTTGTTTTTTTCAACGGCCTTCTGCCACTTCCGTTCACTAAAAAGCTCAAGTTGGGGGTATGAATACAGACCCCGAGAAGAGCCCCCCTGTTGGTGGCGCATCAAAAAGGCTCGAAAAAGGGCTTCGGCCACATTGGGCATGCTGTCTGGCACGGGAACATGCACGCCCAACTCTTTCTGAATGCGCATCGCTTTGCGAAGGATCACATCGAGCACGATGCCATCGACTGGGTTGTTTCTGCCGTAGAGCAGAGCGGCGCGGACCTTTGGCCTTTTCTGACCAAAGCGATCGACACGCCCTTCGCGCTGTTCGTGGCGGGTTGGGTTCCAAGAAAGGTCGTAATGGATCACGGCATCGAAGTGCTCTTGGAGGTTGATGCCTTCGGAGAGGCAATCGGTCGCAACGAGAATATAGGGGTGGCTCGTTTGGACAAGGCCGATCACTTTCTCAAGGCGGTCTTCGTGGGGGATTTCGCTTGTCACGGCCTCGACCGCCACTTCAAGGTTTTTTTGGGCAAAATGGGAAGATATGGCTTCTTTCACGTAGTGGGCCGTTGCGATGAATCGGCAAAAGACGATGGGGCGATGGTTCTCTTCAAGAAGCTTTTCGATGTATTGAATGGTTTGTTCAAGCTTTGGGTCCTTTCCTTCCTTGAGCAGGTCTTGGGCCAGCTTGAGGATCTTTGAGAAGGTGGGGTCGCCGATCGGGTTTGGGGGCGCAAAATCGTCTTCGCTTTCTTGAAGAAAGCCCTCGCTATCTTCATCGCATATTTTTTCTGGGGAGAACTCGGTGGTTGGGCTTGCGCGGTTGCGGAGGGCACTGAGGATGGCCTTGGGACTTGAAGAAGCACAGCGCAAAAGCGCAAGCGTCCCCCAAAAGGAGCGCCTTTTAAGCAATTCCCCCTCGCTGGTTTGGATGACTTCGGCGCAGTGGTCGAGAAGGGCGTTTAAGAGCTTGTGCCATCGCGCGCTGAGTTCATAGGGAAGGTCTTCTCTTATGCGCTCGGGGAAGGGCTGCCTTTGCCAATCTTTGATGTCATGGCGCTTTCGCATGACAAAGTGGAGGGCGAGCCGATCTCGAAGTTTTTTGCGCTCCTTTTCTTCGAGGTCAGGTTCCTTGAGTTTGATAAATTCGAAATCAAGGCAGCTCAAAAGCTCGTAGAAGGCGTCTTCATCTCCGCTGTGGGGGGTGGCGGTGAGAAGGAGGAGGTGTCGCGGGGGCTCTGCTTTTGCTAGCCTCAAAAGGAGCTCGCGCCGGAGGTGAACGTTTTGGACGCTTCCTGCAGTGCAAGTGTGGGCTTCGTCAACGATCACAAAGTTCGGGCAGTGGGTGCAAAAGTAGTCCCGGCGGGCTTCGGATTTGATGTAGTCGAGGCTTATGACCGTGTGGGGAAAACGGGAAAAAAAGGTTTCGGTCGAGGAGAGCTGCCTTTCAACATCCTTTGCTTCTCGGGCCGTCAAGGGTTGGGCTTGAATCCCAAAGCGGTCCTTCATCTCCATCACCCACTGGTTGATGAGGTGAGGGGGGCAGAGCACAACGCTCCGCTCGACTTCGCCCCGATCCATAAGCTCCCTCAAGATGAGCAGGGCCTCGATGGTTTTCCCGATCCCCACATCGTCTGCAATGAGGAGGCGCACGGGGTTGAGCTTCAAGGCCATGAGCAAGGGGACGAGCTGGTAAGGCCGAGGCTCGATCGCCAGGTGGCCAAAGCTGCGAAAAGGACCAGCACCTCGTCGAAGGGAAAGAAGAAGGGCGTCCCGAAGGAGGAGGGCGCTTTCCTGGTTCCCCAAATCTTGAGGATCGGGCCAGCGAAAAGAGGCTGGCTCAACCGGTTCAATGGCTGGACACACGAAAGCCGGGTCTGCTTCAGAGCCGGTCAAGGGGCGGAGGTGCAACACATCGCTTGTGCTTCCATGGAGCACCACCCACTCGCGGCCTCGCGCACGAACGATTGTGCCTGGGGTGTGTAGTTCCGTCATTTCCCAACTCCGAGGAATTCGCAAAGAGTTGGAATCAATCGGTCGAGCTCGGCTGGGTCCATGGATGTGGCTTGGACGACTTCGTAGCCCTTTTCTTTGAGTTCCTTTTTGGACGAGGGATCCACCTCTCCAATGTGAAGGACAACAAAGTGGGATCGCCACACGCATTCAAGCGAAAGCCCAGTGCTCAAAAGCAGGGGAGTGGGGTCAGGCTTAGGGAGGTCAACCCCAGCCTTATGGGCGCGATCCATCACAATCGAAGCAAGGTTGCTCATCTCTTTGGCTTCTTCTTCCCCAGAAAAGGTGAGCGAATATGCAAGCCGAAAGAGGAGTTCAAGGAGAGAGGGTGAACTGCGATTGATGTCTTCGTGCTCGCTTTGGTTGTAGTACGAAAGGAGGCACTTGTAACAGGCCCTCTCGCAAAATGCACTCCCAAGATCCCTTTGCTTAAGCTCATCGACCGATGAGGGGAATCGATCGGATACATCGAAATGCATGATTTCAAGGGCTTTTTTAGCGATGGTTGCCATGAGCTCCTTGTGTTGAATGAGTTGGGCAAGGACGCCTGCTCCACCATCAGCGGCTTCGTAAAAAAGGAGAGCGATGTTGGGTCGTGAGAGAATGGGAGCCACTTGGACCTCCCCCTGCTCGAGCTCAAAGGATGCTTCGATTCCCCGAAGGAGGGCATGGGGAAGGGTGATGAGGGCTTCTTTTTCGTTTTCGATTGATGAGGAGACAAGGAGTCGGAAGAGCAGGGCGTTTTTATGGTCCTGCACATAGGGGACAATGGGTTGGCCAGGATAACCTTTGTGGTTGGAGCTCGATGAGTTGGATGGCTTTTTCAGGAAATCACCCCTCAGGGGATCAATCCAGAAACAGTCCCCCTCTCCCTTTTTTCTTCGGACGTAACCTTTGTTGATGCGGATGATTGAGGCGCTTGACCCATAGGTGATTTCAGCGATTTTGCCCCCTGTATCTCCCACAGTTGCCCTCTGGACATCGAGCCTGTTGTTGCGGACGGCCCAGGTGAAGGCGATTTGTGTCCTAAAGGTTGTGCGCTTCCGCTCTTCTTGGTTTGAGGTGATGCGCTCAACGGGATGGGTTGAGACGGTGCTGATGCGGTAGGCGTGGATGATGTTCTCGGCATTGGCCAGCGATGCGCCGCAGGAATGGCAGTTCGAAATCGATTCATCAAAACAAGCGGCTCCGCAATTTCGGCAAATGCGGATACTCGTTGTGGGGAGGTAGCGGAGGGTATCGGAAGAGTTTCCAGAAAACCCGGCACTTTTCACGCCAAGCCCGATTTGGGGAACCAAGGTCAGGCGGTTGACACGGTAGACCTGACCCTCGTGGTAGATGAGGTTCCCTGGGCCAAATTCGGTGAGCCCCAAAAAGCGCGGCCGCTTGAGGTAGAGCTTCCCTCCCTTTCCGCTTTTGCTCTCGGGAATGTACGCGAGGAGGGGGAGCCTTGGGAAATTGTAGCCAGGGAGAAAACCCTCTGTCGCAAGGTAGCGGTAGACGTAAAAATCGCTGTGCATGATATCGGCCCCGCCTTTCAGAAGATCGAGCTGGTCTTGGGCCTGTTTTTCTCGAATCTTCGCGCTCTCCCTTTCCTCTTTCTTGTCGCTGGTATCGATGATTTTCCGCGCCATGTCCCTCTGGCTCACAGCTGCGCGGTAAAGCTCTCTCCAGCGTTCGAAGGCCTGGTCAAAGCGTTCAGGGGCAGAATCGACGATTTGCTTGGCGTAATCTTCTTTGTTAGAGTACCAAGAGGTTCCCTTCAGTTTATCTTCTTTGTCAGAGTCCCAAGAGGCCCCCTTCAGTTCACTTTCGACCAATTCGAGCACCTGAACGATGAGCTTTCTGGCCTCTTCTCGAAGGTCTGGGCTTTTGATGGCTTCTTTGAGATCAGGCGTGAGGGGGAGTGTTTCATCCCTAAGGTCGAGGAGGCTTTCGTTGATGGCTGGGTTGAGCTCGTGCTTGAGGCAGGAGAGCCAAATCGCGTGGAGGTGGCTATCGATGAGCGCTTGGTTGGAAAGATCAATCAAGGGGGATCGCACCTCGCCATAAACCATTGCCTTTGGGTTATTGAAAAAGTATTGATCATGCGCGTTTTGCGGGGCTGCGTAGGTGATGACAAGGGCAGGCTGGCCGCTTCGGCCGGCGCGACCGCTCCGCTGGGCGTAGTTGGCAGGGGTTGGAGGAACATTGCGAAGGCAGACCACATTGAGCGTGGCGATATCGACCCCAAGCTCCATGGTTGGAGAGCAGATGAGGGCTGGAAGAAAGCGAGGAGGCTCGGGCAGAGATTGCTCCTTTGAAAGCTCTTCGAGCGCTCTCGCATCGGCGTCTTGGTATCGAAAGCGCTTCTCCCGCAGCTTGCGGAGCTCGTTTTCGACTTGGGCGGTGTGTTCTCGCGCTTCGAAAGAGAAAAGAGGATGGTCATGCTCGCCAAGGCGCTTTGCGAGATCTTCGTAAAATTTGGCGAAAAAGAGGTTTTCCTTGCTTTTTTCTTCAGAGGTATCGCGATAGAAGCGAA
>JANWYL010000360.1 GCA_025056955.1 Sandaracinaceae bacterium
TCAGCGCCTACTTTCAACGAGGTGACCCTTCGCTTTCTTGATGGATCGGCAGAAGATTTGATCAAGGAAATGGCATCACACGGAGTTTTGGTGGGGCCACCTCTTTCTCGATGGAAGCGCTTTCAACAAGGCGGCCACGACTCGGATTTTCTTCTGGCGGTCACCGAGCGGCACTCTCGCGCAGAGATTGACCGCTTGGTTGAGCTTCTCACATCGGTTGAGTGAACATCTCCTTTCTAGATGGTGCCTCGGATTCCAAACAGGGCTCCGCCCTCTGTTGGAGAAACGTCCAATTGAATCGATTGGAGGGCTTGCTTCAGGCTTTGGTCCCAACCTGAATCCTGGAGTCCATCTGTGATGCTCAGAACGACGATTGCGGCCACAAGCCCTGTGCCGCTCATAAGGATGGCGTAGGTTTCTCCACTCGCTCTGGTTCCTCCAAGTCCCCATGTGAAGAAAGCGGCGACGCCACAACCTGCCGCAAAAGCTGCATTTGCGAGCCATCCCCTCCCTGCAGCAACCGGTTGAACGGAAGCAATA
>JANWYL010000361.1:0-241 GCA_025056955.1 Sandaracinaceae bacterium
ACACGACTGCTTCCTTCATCAAGCGGGTTGTGCCAGTCCGCGGCAATCCCAATGCGCCAGTCGGCTTTGACCGCATGGACGACACAACTTTTTACAATGTCGCTCCCACAACGCGCGTGACCTTCCGGGTGGACTTCCACAACGATTTCTACCGCGGAGGGGAGGTTGCCCAGGTCTTCAAAGCCACCATCATCGTGCTTGGCCGGGCCCGTTCCGAGGTCGACCGGCGCGATGTCTACAT
>JANWYL010000361.1:251-500 GCA_025056955.1 Sandaracinaceae bacterium
TGCTACTCATCCGAAACAATGAACAATGAACGAAGCGCCAAGGAATTAGGATTGACCGGGCGATTGACCCATCACCCTCATTGGGTGAGGTGATGGCATGCGTTGGCAAGCCAGGGTGGTGTGGTGGTGCGGGGGATTTCGGAGGCGCTTGCTTTAAAGGGAAGGGATCCCACTCGCTCACATCGCTTGGCATTTGAACGCAGTGGGCAAGCCGCCCTTGCAGCTGGTGGATCTGCCTTACGTAACCTG
>JANWYL010000036.1 GCA_025056955.1 Sandaracinaceae bacterium
TTTTGCCCACCTCGCACATTCTACAAGATCAGGATACTCGCCCACGCCCCACCCTCTCCCACTCCGCAATGAAAAAAGGGGAAGCACCATTCCCATGCTTCGAGATCGGAAAACAGGCAAAGAAAGGGATTCGCTTTTCACCATCTGCTTACCTCAGAAGAAAAGTGATTGACCATGGGGGATGAAAAAGGCCCCAAAACTGTGCAATTCCGGCGCCGCGCACGCCCTTCAGCCATGCCCACCCAAAGCATCTCGAAGGGAATGTTTCGAACAGAGAAGTTCAAAAAGCTCTTGGAGGCTCTGCAGGTCCTCAATTTCGATTTCTTCTCCAGCAATTCGGAGGTAGCCAGCTTCGCGAAGTTGGAGCACCGTGCGCTTGACCATGTCCACATCGATTCCAGCTCGGCTGGCCAATTCCATGGGAGACAAGTTCACCAGGCTTTTGCCTTCACTTGCGCTCGCTGCATGGATCAGCGTGTTGAGAACCCGCAATGGAGGATCCTGAAGCCAGGCATTTTCAAGCTGCTCCTCGATGAGGCGTATGCGAATGATCAATTGTTCCATAAATCGCAGAGCCACCTCGAAGCGAGCATAAAAGAGTGAAAGCAGGGTCGCGCGATCGAGGGCGAGGAGCTGGACGTCGCTCAAAGCCATGGCGGAAGCGTTCCGCTTTGTATTTGGGAGAAGGGCCTCTTCGCCAAAAAGCCCACCGCCACGAACGATAAGCAAGCCGTGTTCTGTTCCTCCCACTTTCTTGGTGAGCCGTACCCGACCAGAATGGATGAGATAACAATGCTGTGCATCACTGCCTTCAGTGTAAATGATCTGACCGCTCCGATGTTGCTGACCAAAGCGTTCAAACAATCGATGACGCTCGTCTTGACCGAGGCCATGCATTGAAATGACCCTACAAGATGCCACATCTTCGTCAACCCCCTCAAAAAAATGGCAAGCGGGTATTGACGAAAGGAGCAATGGTGGATAGAAAGGGGGGGCCTATGTCCGTTCCCCTCGCCGCTAGAAAGCCTGACGACAAGGGAGGAAGTTCCAAATGCTGATTCAGAGGCCTTCTTGGCACCACGTTGACTTGCTGGTGTTCCTTTTGTGCAGTCAGGGGTGCTCAAGCGGCCCTTCGGCTGAAGAAATGGCCCGTTCAAGGTCTGAGTATGAGCTTGGTCTTGGAATGTATGGCGAGGGGAACGTGGGAGGAGCCCTCGAGCATCTCCTTGAAGCAGTAAGGCTTGACCCAGAAAACGTCGAAGCCTTGTGGGTCCTTGGAACCCTTTATGCTTTTCGAGGCGAATACGCAAGGGCAGAAGAGTACCTCAATCGAACGATTCAAGCCAACGAGCGCTTGGGGCGGGCTGGCATTCCAGCACTCACCCCTGATGCGAAAAACACCTTGGGTGTGGTCTACATTCATACCCGTCGTTACGAAGATGCGATCCGGGTGCTTCAAGCCTCGGCATCGGATCCGATGAACCGAACACCCCATCTGGCGTGGGGCAATCTTGGTTGGGCACACTTCGAGCGGGGAGAACTCGACCAAGCTCAAGCGGCACTTGAGCAAGCAATTCGCCTTCAGCCCCGCTTTTGCGCAGGTCGATACCGCTTGGCCCAAGTCTTTTTCGAAAAAGGCCGTGTTTCAGCCGGGCGCTCTGACCGAGAGGCAGAAGAGTGGTTTGCCCGGTCCGAAGAATCTTTGGATCGCACTTTGGAGTCAGGGCAAGAGGAGTGCAAAGCCCTCCAAGAAGCTTGGCTTCTTCGCGGAGAAGTGCGCGCACGGCGTGGTCGAAAGAACGAGGCAATTGCTGATTTCGAGCGCTGTGTCGAACTTGATCCGCAAACCAAAACGGGTCGCCTTTGTGCTCAGTTTCTCGAAGAGGATTCCTAGAAGGGAGAGAGCATGGAGTCAGTGGGACGCTATCTCCGAACAGAACGAGAGTTGCGCAAGATATCGCTCGAAGAAATTGCCCAAAGCACACGCATTCCCCTGCGCTCACTTCAGTGGATTGAAGAAGATCGCTTCGATCGACTTCCTGGAGAGGTTTTTGTTAGAGGATTCCTTCGGGCTTATGCAAAGGCCTTGGGCTTAACGAGCGATGAGGTGATTCGGCGTTATGAATCCATGGCGGCTTCCTCCAACAAGCCTCCTGAATCAACCAGCATGCAACGTCTCACTGTTGATCCATCGCCCAGCAGCCGTTTTGGTTTGGCTTTGGCAGTGGTTCTCCTCATGGTTCTTTTCACATTGGCCATCTCTGTGGTCATGCGGCCAAGGCAACGCGGAACGTCGATTGAACTGAGCGTTTGGACAAATCCCCTCTCTCTTCCCTTGGCCCCTCCAGTTTGAGAGCCAATGCCGAATCTTGAGGCGGAAGAAGCTTTCATTTTGCGTTCTTCCCCAACTGGAGAAAGCCACCGTCTCATCCGTTTCCTCACAAGGAAGCATGGGATTGTGAATCTTTGGGCAGGAGGGGCACTCAAAAGCCGAAAGCGCTTTGCAGGGCTTGAGCCTTTTACCCTGCTTGAAATTGAGTGGCGTCTTCGTCCAGAGCTTTCGGTACTTACTGGCGCGCGCATCAAGCGTCATTACCCCAGGATATGGGGCAGCCTTGCGTTGTTGGAAAGGGCGGGCTGGCTCCTCCGCCTTGTGGACCGCATGTGGCCAGAAGGTTCAGGCGATCCCAAAAGCTTCGAGGAACTGAAGGATGCTTTCGAAAGGCTAGAAAGAAGCGCTGAAGAAAGCAAAGGCGCTGAGGAAGGAGAAAGCGTTCTGGCTTCTGCTTTTCGCTTGCTCGAACAGAGCGGGTGGCTTCCGCGTTACGACGCATGCGTTTCATGCGGGCGTGTTCCCCGCCCCCAGCAACCCGTGCGCATCGATCCCGAAAAAGGAGGCATCGTGTGTCGCGTGTGCGGTTCAGGCCCCCTGCCCCTTTCGCCTCTTGGAAGAAGGGCTCTTCACGCCTTCATCACACAAGGCACTCCCCCTCCCCTATCCGCTCAAGACATCGAGGAGCTTAAAGCAATTGCCGAGGCTTTCGTTCAAACCCATGCGAGGTGAAAGAGCAACGGTTATCTGGCCCCTTCATCGCTTCGCACTGGCCTGCGAAAAGCATGGTCACGGTAGTAGCGGAGTTCTTCGATGGATTCCATGATGTCGTTTAAGGCCCTGTGGGTTGCACGTTTTGGAGGCCGTAAATCGTAGACCTCAGGCAACCAGCGCCGGACAAGCTCTTTGACAGTGGACACGTCGACGATCCGGTAGTGGAGATAGGCGTGAAGAGATGGCATGTGGCGCGCGAGGAAGCGACGATCATGATGCGCAGAGTTGCCAGCAAGCGGAGCGCTTTGTGCTTCGATGCCAAGCCCCTTGAGGTGAGCAATCACTCGCGCCTCCGCTTCTTGCTCTGAGATTGAGGAGGCCCGGACCTCATCAATAAGGCCCGAAGCGCCGTGATGCTTGCGGTTCCACTCGTCCATGGCGGAGAGGATCGCTTCGTCCTGGTGCAAAACGAGGCTCAAGGCTTCCCCAACAATTTGAAGATCGTCGTCAGTCACAACCACGGCAATCTCAAGGATCCTCTCGCGATCCGGATCAAGACCAGACATTTCAAGATCAATCCAAACGAGATGGCCCCCTTCCCTTTTGTCGCTCATACTCATCTGACCGCTTGTTGGTGTGCTGTCTTATAGCCCACATCGCCAAACATATACCGCACTCCCTTCTTCGCCCTCCCCTCCAAGAACCAACACTGGTCCTGCGCCAGTCCGAATCATGGTTCGATAGAAGGGGCGACGCATCCAAGGTGCATCGATCCGTACCATGACGGGGTCTCGCAATCGGTTTGATAGCAGGTGGATAACTGTGTGCGGATCCCCGTGAAGGAATGCAACCTGCGAATCCATCTCATCCATTGAATGGGCACTTGGCTCAGCTTCAATCGGATGCAACGAGTACAGTGGGGAAACCCCATAAGAAGCTGGCATCTCTCTGATTTGCCCAATTTCGTATGCAGAGGTTATGAAGGATGGACTGAAAAAAACAAATGGCATTCCATTCCACCTAAAAAGCGGATCTTTCGGCAAGTGGCCTAGCCTCTCGATTGAAGCGACTGGCATTCCAGACATCGAAAACACCATAAGCGATTCGGGTTGAGAAGGAACAACCAACCTTCTGCCAGGCAATTCGATCACATCAATTGGCGCAGCTCCTGCATCAACCCCAAAAAGGGAGATGGTCGTTCCCTCATAGCGCACAAAGCGCTGGGGGAAGGGATTGTCAACATCATAGACAATGATTGGCCACCTCGAGCCATCAACAACGCGAAAGCGCAAGAGCCCAGGAACCCTTAGGATTTCCACTTCTGGTGAAAGGTACAATTCGACCCTTCTCTCGCTCCACGTCACCCTCACCTCGCGCTCGATGATGGCATCTCCGCTCTTCCAGTAAATGCGGCCCCCCTGCCGAGTCGGAAGCATCATGACCGAAGCTTGAGGGTCGGGCCAAGGCGCAAGCCTTTCCAAAGCAAAAGGTGCCTCCGGACTCAAATCAAACCAACGGAGGACCAGAGAAGGAGCACCATCCCTTCGTTCTTCGCTCACCAGCAAAAAGCCTGGAAATGCCCCCACTGACAGCGCTGCCCTCGCATTTGGCCGGATGCGAAATGCGCTCACTCGCGAAGCAGCGTCCTCATCAACCCGACCATCGCAGTCGTTATCAACCATGTCGCAATTCTCGGGGTGTCCAGGATGAACCATGGGGTTTGTGTCGTCGCAATCGGTGCCGCAGGAGCCGCCAGGATGCCTATCCCCGTCAAAATCAGGGAGAATGGGAGAAGTGCGGCATCGACCACCAACACAGCGCGCGCTCCCACATGAGGGGGGAGGAGGGCAGTCCTCATCAACCATGCACTCAAGCCCAACCTCACCAGGGATGGTTACACCATCCCCTTTCCTTGTGTCATCACACCCTCTGAATTCGGCACGCGCACCCAATGCAAAAATGCAAAGCACCCCAATTATTAAAGGTGCATTAAACTTGGGATTGGTTTTGGACATAGCTTGAAAGATGTCTAAGGAGTCCCAGAACGCCCCCTGCAACCATGCCCCTCTGGATAGTCGCTTCGAAGGGGTCCAACCACTGCCACCGTGACTTTCCCCCCTTCGCCCACCACCTCCTCACACCCAAGAAGCACTGGCCCCATCCCCCCTTGCGGCTGACCATAAATCTCGATTCGGAATGGGCCGCTGCCCGAGGGATTGGGAACCACCCCGGCAAAGCGCCCCTGAAAGCCAGTCAGTCCATTCATCGATGGCATCGGCAATGCTTGATCACCGAGACCAGTCAAAATGGGAGCGTCTCGATCTCCCCGAGCCCCGCTAACGATTTCCATGCTTCCTCGGAAGAGACGGAAGCGCACATTCGCAACAGGCTGCCCAGTGCAATCCCGGAAACTTCCTGAAATCGCAATCGCACTTGGTGTAAATTCTCTGTTGAGAGCGGCTGCAATCGCCGTCACCGCCAACTGGCCGATGGCAGTGCCAGTGACTGGCGGATCACTTGTCATCATCGGCCAAGTGTAGAAGTGGCCGATTGTGGGCACTGTCATCGTCGTCCCCATCACTGTGCCCCGATCTGCGCGAAACGCAAACCAGCCCCCTCCAGGGAGCATGGCCTCGGCAATCCCCTCATTGTTGGTCATGACCATCACACAATCCCCATCACACCTTTCCCTGGGGAGTAGCCCGGGGAAGAGCTCAACCATGGCGCCCGTGACGGGAGAATTTCCTGGCAGTACCTGCAGCTTGAATTGGGCCTGAACCCGCGCACCGGGAGATGGTGCAGTCCGCATCCCAACACAGCTCAAATCCGCAGGCATTGGGTTTTCTTTTGTCCCCTTCTGAGGAGGAAGGACTGCTCCCGCATCATCAGCGCCAGCATCAGCAGGAGAAGGTTGGCCACTGCCTCCACATCCTCCAAGCCCCAAAAAGCAAATCCAGTGAACCACCAAAAAAGCCCGACGAAACATAGCTTCCTCTCTTTCTAGGAGCGAATTGCATTGATCGTCTCTCGAGTTTTGCACAAAAGCAAGTGCAGTGCTTTCTTGACCTCAGTTGATTTTTTTGCAATGTTTTGGCTTAGTGTTTTTCCATAGGTTTTGTGAGTACCATGGCACTGCTTCCACAACGAAAAGCAGAAATCATTCAGCGTTTTCGTCAGCATGAAAAAGATACTGGTTCCCCTGAAGTGCAGGTCGCTCTCCTTACTGAGCGAATCCAGTATCTCACCGAGCACTTCAAGTCACACCCAAAGGATTTTCATTCCCGACGAGGCTTGCTTCAACTTGTAAGCCAGCGAAGGGGCCTCCTTGACTACCTTCGAAGAAAAGACATCGAACGCTATCGGAAGTTGATCGCCGCATTGGGCCTCCGAAAGTGAGTGAAAGGCCCATTTTTGCTTAAAAGAGGGGGCTTGGCCTTTGAAAAGGAGTCCAAAATGTCTCGGTTTGTAAGGGAAACAGCCAAAGTTGGCGATCGCTTGGTGACGATCGAAACAGGTCGCATCGCCAAGCAAGCCCATGGCGCGGTGCTTGTAAGTTCTGGGGAGACAATTGTCCTTGTCACGGTGTGTGGCAGCACCGAGCCTCGGGCAGGCGTTGATTTCCTCCCCCTCACTGTCGATTACATTGAAAAGACTTTTGCGGCTGGAAAAATCCCTGGGGGGTTTTTCAAGCGAGAGGGCAGGCTGAGGGATGCGGAAATACTGGTTTCTCGTTTGATCGATCGGCCGTGTAGGCCTCTTTTCCCAGATGGTTATCGAAACGATGTTCAGATCATCGCGACTGTGTTGTCTTTCGATCAGGAAAATCCAGCTGATGTGTTGGCGATGATCGGCGCCTCTGCTGCGCTTCATCTTTCACCCATTCCGTGGAATGGCCCAATTGGCGGTGTGCGGGTCGCGCGCCTTGATGGCCGATGGGTGACAAACCCCACCTACAGCGAGCTTGAGCAAAGCGATTGCGATCTCGTTGTGGCAGCCAGTCGGGATGCCATCGTGATGGTGGAAGGTGAAGCCGATGAGATGAGCGAGGAGGACCTGATCGAAGCCCTTTGGTTTGGCAAAGAGGCGGTCCAACCTCTCATCGATCTGATTGAAGCCATGCGCCGGGAAGTGGGGGAGCCGAAATGGGATTTTGTCGCTCCTCCGAAAAATCCGGAGTTGGAAAAATCGGCCATTGCGATTGCTGGCCCCTCTGTTCAGGCAGCGTGTCGGATTGCCGACAAGCACGCACGTCACGAGGCCTTCCAAAAGGCCCTCTCCAGTGCGATCACGCAGCTCACGGAGGGGGTTGACGAGAAATCTCGACCCTCAATTGAAAAAGAAATCAAGGAAATCTTTGAAGAGCTCAAGTACAAAACCATGCGCGAGCAGGTCCTGAACGAGGGCCGGCGGGTCGATGGGAGAGACTACCGGAGTGTGCGGCCAATTTCAATCGAACTTGGTTTTTTGCCGCGCGTCCATGGCTCAGCGCTTTTCACCAGAGGGGAAACGCAGGCGATTGTCACAACCACCCTCGGCACCTTTGGCGATGAGCAACGGATCGAGGCGCTTACAGGCGAAACGGTGAAGCGTTTCCTTTTGCATTACAATTTTCCGCCTTATTCGGTGGGTGAGGTTCGCCCTCTCCGAGGCCCTGGGCGCCGCGAGATCGGGCATGGCTATTTGGCCGAGCGCTCTTTGGCCAGGATGATTCCGGACCAAGAGGCCTTCCCCTACGTCATTCGCATTGTTTCAGAAATCACTGAATCAAATGGATCGACATCGATGGCAACCGTCTGCGGTGGCTCCCTCTCCCTCATGGACGCAGGAGTACCAATCAAAGCCCCTGTAGCGGGCGTGGCGATGGGACTCATCAAAGAGGGGGAGCGGTGGGCTGTTCTGACCGACATCATCGGTGACGAAGATCACCTGGGTGACATGGATTTTAAGGTCTGCGGGACGAAGCGAGGCGTGACAGGAATTCAGATGGACATCAAGATTTCGGGGCTATCCAAAGAGATCATGTTCGAGGCCCTTCTCCAAGCACGCGCGGCAAGGCTTGAGATCCTCGATAAAATGATCGCTGCGATTCCTGCTCCACGTCCCGAGCTTTCTCGGTGGGCGCCTCGAATCACCACTTTGCGCGTAAAGCCAGATCAAATCCGTTTCGTGATTGGGCCAGGTGGCAAAACCATCAAGGGGATCATCGATCAAACAGGTGTCCAGATCGACATTCAAGAAGACGGGACCATCCACATCACCTCAACCGACGCATTCCGGGCCCAGAAAGCGATGGACATCATCCTCAACCTTACTGCTGAGCCCGAAGTGGGGCGCACCTATCGGGGCATTGTTAAACGGCTTGAGCCATATGGGGCATTCATTGAGATCACACCAAACACTGAAGGGCTTTGCCATATTTCAGACGTGGCTTGGGAGCGAGTCGATCGCATTGAAGACGTGCTTAAAGTGGGCGACGAGGTAGAAGTCATGGTGACGAGCATTGAGGGAGAGGGCCGAATTCGGCTTTCTCGCAAGGCGGTGCTTCCAAAGCCCGAGTCCTTGACCACTGAAAACGGGCGGGAGCGTGCCCCTGTACGTTCTGAGCGCAAGGAAATCTTCAAAGACCGCCTCTCAGAGGGGAGAAGGTAAAAGAAAAAAAAAGAAAAAAAGATGTCCATCGGGCACATTCGAGCTGGGGACTCTCTAACTGTTTATGTGGTGGCCCTGCGCGAGGGAGCAAGGCTTCCTGAGCGCATGAGTGAGGGAGCCGTGGGATTTGATCTTTTCGCTTGCCTGGAAGAGGAGTGTGTGATTGCTCCCGGTGAGCGGAAATGCATTCCGACAGGGATTGCCATCGAAGTGCCTCCCGGTTGGGAGGCGCAGATCCGGCCCCGCTCTGGCCTTGCCCTCTTACATGGCGTCACTGTGCTCAATGCACCAGGTACAATTGACAACGATTTCCGGGGAGAAATTCAGGTGCTTCTTGTGAATTTGGGAGATGCTCCCTTTCGGGCACGGCATGGCGATCGGATTGCGCAATTGATTTTTGCGCCCTTTTTTACTCCAAAACTTGAATTCGCAAAGAGCCTTTCTCCAAGCCATCGCCAAGGCAAGGGATTCGGCTCAACAGGAATCTAACGCTTTGAGGGAGTGGGAGGGTGGAGAAAAACCAACGCTTCCTGCGGTTCCATCGAGAGCACTTCAACACCTTGTGGGATTCCTTTGATTTGGACAGGGAGAAAGTGGGCTCCCGTTGCACCGCTTCCTTCAAGCTCTCTGGCATCAACGTAGGCCACAATCGAAGCGGCATCAAGCCCCTGAAGGGCCTCATCGGTGCCTCGAAGGGCGATGCGAAGGTGAGAGGGTCGAAGCTCGCGCACTGCTTGCCCAATGGCACTGATTTCTGAATTGAGCACCTTCTCGATCAACTTTTGCTTGATTTCAAAGCGCACGGTCACAAGACGAGGCCCCAAGGGCTGAACGTGGCTTGGAAGGCGGGCAAATCCCACTTGCCGTTCGTAACGGCCAGGACTTAACCCGTAGAGCGGTATTGGCTCGGTGCCCACGCTTTCGAGCCCCTCAAGCTGCGAGGCGGCCCCTTCGAAGGTGGCGTGCGTCGGGTTGACCTCTGGAGAATCAGCCAAAGCCAAATGAGGCAACAGTTCGCCTTCAAAGATCGGGAAAATGGGCAAGCGCTTTGAAATGCGCTCTTCCCACGTCAAGGGAATGGCCGAGGGCTCAACCTGCACCACCTCAACGCCACCGGGAAGCTCAAAATCATCGGGGCTTAAGTGATAAACAGAAGCAGTCACCGCAGAAAGGTCAATGTGAACAGGCGGGATTTCGGTTGATCGAAGGGAATTGAGAATGAAACGGCTGCCTTTGAGCGTGAGGCGGATGCGCTCGGGCAGTTCGCTCACAAGCATGCGCTGGCCCCTGGAAGGGGTAGTGGCGATCAGCTCGACAAAAACCGTGCGCTGGGCTTCCTCAGCCCCTCGCACCATCCAAAAAGCAATGAGGGCCAAAAAAAGCGAGAGGGCCTTAAGCCCAAAGTTCTCAAATACCAGCTGGCTCAAGCGGAGCCATGGCGACCGCGATTCACCCATCAGAGGCATTTCACCTCTCACTGTGCCCTTCTCCCGAAAGAAGCTGGCCACCCATGGGCTCAACTTCGCTTCTCACGTTCCTTTTTGGGTGGGGCGAAGCATGGGCATCGCCTTCCTTTGGAACTGGCTGAGCTCCCGCACGAGAGCTCCGAACGTGCAATAACTCATAGAGCACCTTGCGGAGCGAAAATTCATCGAGGGCAGGGGCAATATTGCCATTGAAACAAACACTCACCTCTTTGCGTTCCTCCGAAACCACAACCACAACCGCATCTGTTTCTTCAGAAAGACCCAAAGCGGCCTGGTGCCGAGTTCCAAAAGCTTTGTCAATCGATGGGTTCCCACTGAGAGGCAGGATCACGCCCGCTTTCCAAATCCGGCCTGAGCGGATGATCACCGCTCCGTCATGCAAAAAATTCGCTTGTGCGGGAATAAAAATGGTTTGAAGCAATTCCTTGCTCACGACCGCGTCAAGCACAACTCCCCTTTGCACGAACCCATCGATGAGCGCGTCTCGCTCAAAAACGATGAGCGCTCCAATTCCTTGCTTGGCCAAGGCTTTGGCCCCTTGAACCACTTCTTCGATCATCTGCTCCTCGCGCTTTCGGCGGCTCGTAAAAGGATTGATGGCCACCCGCATGAGGGCACGCCGGATATCGTTTTGAAAGAGCACGATCGCGAGGACAACGATATAAGTGAGCACCGCGTCAAGCAAAGTGAAAAAAGTGTGTAATCCCACCCGCCGAGCACCTTCGCGGGCAAGGAGCAGAAGGCCCAAGCCAATTGCCACCTGAAGCGCACGGGTCCCGCGGATGAGCAGAAAAACTCGGTAAAAAACAAAGGCGATAAGCCCAATGTCAAGGAGATCCAAAACGATGCGCAAGGCGCTTTGATGCCAAAGCGCGCGCCAAAACAATTCAAGCTGATTCACGCCTGTTCCTCCCGTAAGGCGATGAGGGCCTGGAACAAGCGAAGGGCCTGGGCCGTGAAACGCACATCATGCACCCTCAAGGCATCAGCCCCCTCCAGCCAAGCCCAAAGGGCAGCCCCCACGCTCGAACCCAGGCGCTCGCGCGGAGGCTCTGGGGTCGAAGAAGCACTGCCATAGACAGAAAGGAAGAACTTCCGCGAAGCTCCAACCAAAAGACGTTCCCCTCTTTTTTTAAGCCCGCTCAAGTGTGCAAGAAGGCGCATTGATTGCTCGGGGCTTTTGGCAAAACCAAGCCCAGGATCAATCCAAATTTGCTCGGGCCTCACCCCAAAAGCAGCTGCTCGCTTAATCGCTTGGTCGAGTTCATTGCGCACATCGATCAGCACATCGGTATAAGCAGTGGTATCACGATCGATACGCCCATCTTTCCGCGTGTGCATGAGCACAAGCCCCACGCCCCGCTCGGCACAAAGGGCCAAAAGCGCGTCTGAAGCCCCCATCGACACATCATTGACTATCCGCGCGCCGCTTTCAACTGCTGCCAGGGCCACTTCTGGAGCAGTGGTATCAATGCTGATACATGCCTCTGGCTTTTCCTTGAGAATGCCTTCAATCACCGGAAGCACACGACGAATCTCTTCCTCGGGAGGAACAAGAGGTGCGCCCTCCCCATACACAGGACCGCGTGGCCTCGACGAGGCACCCCCAACATCAATCACATCGGCTCCTTCTTCAAACAGCTCAAGCCCTCGTTCGATTGCGCGCTCTTTCTCATAGTAAAGCCCCCCATCGCTAAAAGAATCGGGTGTCACATTGAGCACACCCCAAATCAATGGAAGAGGGCGCGTTTTTACCAAGCGCTTGCTTTCCCTCCCTTTGTGTTGCACATCGGCCATCTCGTCACCACTGAGCCTCAAGTGCCCGAGGGAAGCTCTCGTGGCCGAGGTTGAAAAATCGAAGTTTTCTTTCGCTCTTTGGCCTTGTTTGCTTTTTCGGAATAGCGCGGAATGACAACCCGCTTGCGAGGAGGAAGCTCTCGGCCATCCATGATGGCCCTTAGCTCCTCCGCATCAAGGGTTTCGCGCTCAAGAAGCGCTAACGCAATGGCTTCGAGTTTGTCGATGTTCTCGAGGATGAGCTGCTTTGCACGCTCGTACTGAACGTGCACGATGCGGCGCACCTCCTCGTCGATCTCACGCGCAGTTTGCTCGCTGTATTCGCGGTGCCTGAACGAAGGACCCATCCCAAAAAGATCTTCTTCTCGGTCGCTAAATACCACAGGCCCAAAGCGATCGCTCATCCCAAGTTGGGTGATCATCGCCCGTGCAATCTGGGCTGCGCGTTGGAGATCATTTGCAGCTCCACTCGTTTTTTCACCAAATTTGATTTCTTCTGCCACTCGCCCACCCAAGGCCATGGCAATCATGGCCTCAAGCTGTTCCTTCGTGCGACCAAGCACATCCTCTTTGGGCAAAACATAGGTCAACCCCAAGGCAGGCCCCCGAGGAATGATTGTGACCTTGTGAATGGGATCGTGATGAGGCAAAAGCCAACCGACAAGCGCGTGCCCTGCTTCGTGATAGGCGGTCGTTCTTCTTTCTTTCTCGGGAATGATCATCGAGCGGCGTTCAGTCCCCATCCGCACCTTGTCTTTCGCCAGCTCAAAATCAATCATTGAAACGCAATCTTTGTCTTGTCGAGCGGCGATGAGGGCTGCCTCATTGACAAGATTTTCAAGATCGGCTCCCGACATTCCAGGAGTGCTTCGGGCAATGACTTCAAGATCCACGTCGTCAGCAAGGGGCACTTTGCGGGTGTGGACTTGAAGAATCGCAAGCCTACCGTTTACGTCTGGTCTTGGCACCACAATTCGTCGATCGAAGCGACCAGGCCGGAGCAGGGCAGGATCCAACACATCGGGCCGATTGGTTGCAGCGATGATGATCACCCCATCTGTCGACTCAAAGCCGTCCATTTCAACAAGGAGTTGGTTGAGGGTTTGCTCCCGCTCATCGTGCCCTCCCCCCAGCCCAGATCCACGATGCCTGCCCACGGCGTCAATTTCATCGATAAATATGATGCAAGGCGCATGCTTTTTACCCTGCTCGAAGAGGTCCCGCACTCGGCTTGCACCGACACCGACAAACATTTCAACGAAGTCTGATCCCGATATGCTGAAAAAGGGAACCCCTGCTTCACCTGCAATGGCCTTGGCAAGAAGGGTTTTCCCTGTCCCAGGGGCACCCATCAGCAACACACCCTTGGGAATTCGGCCCCCCAAGCGCTGAAACTTCTTTGGGTCCTTCAGGAATGCAATGATTTCTTCGCATTCGTCTTTGGCTTCGTCGATCCCAGCCACATCAGCAAAGGTGACTTTGTTTTGGGACTCGGTGATCAGCCGGGCCCGCGACTTGCCAAAACTCATTGCCTTCCCCCCTGAAGCCTGCATTTGTCGCATGAAGAGAAAAAAGAGCACAACGAGCACAACCAGAGGGAGGAGCGAAGTCCAAATTGCAACCGAAGTGAGGCTCATTCCCTCGTTGGCCCGGTACGAAACCACCACGTTTCGGTCGATGAGTTCTCGGGTCAGATCGTCTGTAACAACTCCTTCCGAACTGCATCGTTCTCGCCGATCCCCATCGACCCTCACGTATTCAAAAACCGCGGAATTCCCAGCGCCAGGCGTGACCGTAACCGACTCCACACGGCCTTGGCGCACGTCGCTTACAAATTGGCTATACGCAACCTCTCGGGGCCCATCACCTGGCTCCACGAGTTGGTAGATCGCAACCATCATCACGATGAGAAGCAACCAAAGAAGGAGTGTCTTGTGGCTCTGCCTCACAGCGACCTCGCCAATTGTTCTCGTGCACCCAACGCGCTCCGACAATCCAATTCTGGCACAAGTTCAAGATCTCATCAATCGGGTTTCGAGTCATTCCATTAGGCGGTGTCGTCGATTTGTGGATTTGGATCTCCAGCTGCGTCCTTTTGAAGAAGTTCAAGCCTTTCTCCTTTGAGGCAAGCGCTCCGATTTCCAGGAAGCCACACAACACCCCGCTTGCTTCGAAGAAGGTGATTGAGCGCATCGAGGTGGGCCCTTCCAAGGTGTGGAATGCCGTGATGGGTGGCCCATCTTCTCAGCCAAGCCACCCGCAGAGGATTTGGAAGCTCGACGAGGGCGCTTTGCTCCATGTCCAAAGGGAGGGACGAGGCTTGTTGCTCAATCCAAAGGTTGAGCTCCCTTGCTTCTTCGGCCAAGCGCGCAAGATGTACGTTGATCCGAGGCTCTTCTTTGGCGAAAGCTGGCAAGAGCTCCTTTCGAATGCGCGCCCTCTGAAAACGTTCGAAGGAATTGCTCGGGTCAAAAACCAAAGCCTTGATGCCTTCTCCTTCTAAGAACTCCAAAATTTCTGCCCGAGTGCAGCCAAGAAGTGGACGAATGAGCCCGTCTTCTCTGTGTTCGAGGATGGCAGCCAAGCCCCGAATCCCTGAGCCGCGCAAAAGGCGGGCAAGCACTGTCTCTGCCTGGTCATCAAGGGTGTGACCGACCGCCACATGCGAAGCCTTTACGCGTTGCGCCTCCTCGAAGAGCGCTTGATAGCGCGCCTTGCGGGCCCGCTCTTGGAGTGCAGGCCCATCTTTGAGTCCAAGCGAAAGCACAGCACACCTTATCCCGTGGCTTCTTATGTGCTCAGCGACCGCTTCGTGCTCTTTGGCCGAAGTTGGGCGCAAGCCGTGGTCGACTGTGGCCGCCTCAATTTCAAAGCCAAGCGTGTGACGCAAGCGAAAAAGCGCGTGAAAAAGGGCCATTGAATCAGGACCACCTGAGACCGCAACCAAAATGCGATCCCCTGGGCAAACCCCGCAGCGTTCCCTCAAGGCATGCCGCACTCGGTTGAGCATTTCTTAGACATCAAAAAGCTGAGTTCACTCAAGCAGTTTTATGGTATAGCCCAAGGGTGCGCTACCAGGGGATACCCATGAGAGGGTGGCTTGGGCTTGGAGTGGGCCTTTTCGCCTACTTCGGAGTGATTGCTGTTGACCCCCAGCGAAGCGCAATTCATGGCGATGGCTACTACACCTACCTTTGGGCCCGTTCGATTGTTTTCGATCGTGACCTCGATTTTGCAAACGACTATGCCGTCTGCCCTGACCCATGGGGCATGGCCGATATGCCTCATGGACGGGCGATGAACCAATGGAATCCGGGAGCTGCGCTCTTTTTCATTCCGGTTCTTCTTTTCGATATTTTGACCCATCACCCTGCGTTTGATAGCGAAGATCCGAAAATCGCACATGCATGCGTGGGTCCACTCGCCGAGCGAGCCGTCCGCGGAACAATTGGAGCCGCACTTTTGGTGCTGCTTTTTGGCTTCTTTGTGGCCCAGCGTGTGGCTTCTCCAGGGTTGGCTGCAATCGCCTCTGGAAGTGTGCTCCTTGGCACTCCCATCGTGCACTACGTCACGGCAATGCCCTCTTACAGTCATGGGGCTTCGGCTGCTTTTTCTGGGCTCTTCGTTTGGCTGTGGATCCGTGGGCGCACCTGCCCATGGCGTGCCCAAAGCTTTGGCTTTTGGCTTGGCTTGGGGGGGGCCTTGGGCCTTGCCATGCTCGCCCGTCCCCAAAACCTCGTCATCGGCGTGCTTGCGCTTTGGGAATGGGTCGAGCGGGCCCCGTGGTCTCGTTCGTTCGAAAACTGGGTTCGCCACTTTGGACGTGCTGCCCTCTTTGTGGTTGGTGTTTTGCTTGGCTTTGGGCTGCAGATTTATCAGTGGTGGTCCTCTTATGGAGAACCCCTGATGGTTCCGCAAGGGGATTACTACCTGCGTTTAGACCAGCCAAGGATCGCCCATCTTTTATTTTCCACGGCCAATGGCCTTTTTGTTTGGTGTCCTCTCACTTATCTGGCTCTTGGCGGTCTTCTGATCCGGGTCTGGCGCAAAGAAGAGCCCCAAATTGCCCTTCCATTGCTTTTGGCCTTTGCTCTTGTCACTTATATGAACGCATGCGTTGCTGACTGGTGGGGAGGTGTAAGCTTTTCAACGCGGCGCTTTGACACCCTTGCCGTTCCATTTGCGTATGGAGTTGCCGCTTCGTTGTCTGAAATTCGCGCTCTTTTAATGCGGCGCATCACCCAGGCAGCTGGGGCGGCTGGCGCATTGGTCGCCACTCTGCTCTCGGGCTGGGGGGCGCTTGGAAGCGTTGCCGTACAATTTGGCTTTCCAAGCCACGTGGCCTTGCCATCCGAGCGCATTTGGTCTGATCTCTCTGGGCGCTTTCAGCGGAGCCTGCTTGAGGCAGTGGGCAACCCCCTGGCTTGGCCTGCTTCCATCCCCTTCGCGCTCTTTTATGGCGTTCATCCACGCCTTTGGGATCACGTCTCAATGCCCGAATTTTTCTTTCACCGCTGGCTGACCCTCGAGGCCCAACCCGATTTGATCGAGGCTGATTTTATCGGTGCGCATGCGCCCCTGGCTGTCGATTTTGCTCAACCAGTCGATGGTTGGCGCGCTCCCCTTCAAAATCCAGGGCGCATTTTTCTCCCAGTGAGCTATCCTTTCATCGGAGCCATCAAGCTTCGCCTGAGAAGCCGCCCTGCTTTAGGTCAAAAAGATGCGCTCCTAAAAGCTTACCTCGATGACGAA
>JANWYL010000037.1:0-11880 GCA_025056955.1 Sandaracinaceae bacterium
AGAAGGGCATAAAAGAAAAACGCGGGGTTCTCATGGGAGCACTGCTCAAAACAACACGACGAGGCGCTCGGAGACAAAGCTCGGTGCACGACGAGCGGGAGGAGCATCTCAAGGTCAATGAATTGGAGGAGCAAGGGAATGCCCATTGCACAGGGCCCCAGGACATCGTCTTTGACTCCTGTCAAGCCCTAAACGAAGCCAAAAACATCGCGATTGTTCAAAGTGACCCCGTGACCCAGTCGCGTTGGGTGCGCGCATTGAGCCAGCATGGGAGGCGAGTCGTGGCCACGGCTTCCCCCGCGGCGCTTCTCGCCTTAATTGGAGAATGGGAGCCTGATCTCGTGCTTCTTGGTCAAGAGGGGAGTTTACCCCAAAATCAAGAGCTCGTCCGTGCAATCCGAGCCCAGCGACCAGAAGTGCCCATCTTTTTTATTGGCGCAAAGGAGGCTCGCTCTCATCAAGTGGGCCCTTGGGCAGGCCCCTTGGGCCTTGTGCTTCCATCCACGGGCTTTGCCTGGCTCATTGAGCTTGGCGAACTCATGTGTGCGGCTGCTTAGGGGTGTGTGGTGTGCCTTTCTCAAGCGCCTCAAGCCATTTGGGTAACCACATGAGGGCGTCCTCGTCTGGGGTTGGGTTGTCTGTGGCATCGAGCTCCAGGCGTGTGCCAACGCGAGTTGCGCCAAGCTCGCTCAAAAGCGCATCCCATTTCTTGGGAGCGCCTTGGAAACTCTCCCTGTAATTCCGATCTCCAAGGCCAATCACTCCGTAGCGGAGATGATGAAGGGGTGGACGCTTGGTAGCGAGCGCTTCGTAGAGGGGGCGAATGTTTTGGGGGACGTCGCCAATCCCTGTCGTGGAAGTGCAGACGAGCACAATCGAGCGCTCCTCCAGTCTTGCCTCTTCCAGTCCGCCTCCTTGGTAACGGATCACGCGATGCGCTTGCGCTTCAAGTGCCGAAGCCACTGCGTCTCCAACCATCTCAGCAGTGCCTGACTCACTGCCCACGATGAGAAAAATCTCCATTTGCTCTGATTATCCTTTTCGCCCAAAAGTCCGCAATTGCTCGCTTGCCTTGATTGAGTGATCACCAAGGTTAGGGATATGGATTTGATGCGAGACGAAGCCAGTGCGCAGCCAGTGGCTTTTTTCCCGAACCTTGATGCCGAGCACGAGCTTGAGATGGGTGCGGCATGGATGCCTCCTCGGGCCCTGAGGGATCGCCTTGAGGCGATTGCACGTGCCATGCCCCTCCCTCGAGGGATGATCCGGCTTGGTTTTGGGGGAGAAGCACCCCCCTTGCCTCCGTTGACCCGGGTGCGCTTCTGGTGCCCCACTCCCCGGGCGATTGCCAAAGCCAAGCAGCTTGGGCTATTGATCGAGCCGACCCCCCCAATCGACGTCATCCGCCGAGTCAACGAAAGGGGGTTCGCGCACGCGATTGCAGGCCATGAGCTCGAGCCAAGCTTTGTGGTTGAACACCTTGAGGCGCTTGAAGAAATCGTTGGTCAGCCGAGCCCAACCGGCTTTTGGCGCCTCAAAAAAGGCCTTGGGGCTGCCGGTCGTGGCCAAGAGATCGTGCCTTCTGGAAAAGCGCTTTCTCCTCCCATGCGCAGCTGGGCATCGCGCGCGTTGCGCTTTGGGAGAATTTATGTCGAGCCAAATCTTGAGGTCGAGCGGGAGTTTTGTGTCTACGGATGGGTCAGCCGCGGAGGCGGGGTGCGGCTCACGGGCCACCGCGGGCAGAAGGCCGATCCAAGGGGCCGCTTTCTCAAGGCTGGTCGCATCGAAAAAGAAGAGTGCCTTGGCTTTGGGAGGCAGATGGAAGAAGCAGCAGAGCGGGTTGGGGTGGCCTTGCTCGAAGCTGGCTACGAAGGGCCTTTTGGCATCGATGGCTATGCCTACCGAAAGCCAAACGGGATTTTGTGCCTGCGCAGTGTTTCTGAAATCAATGCGCGCTATTGCATGGGTTGGGATGAAGGCGATGGTTTTGAGCCACATGCCTTTTAGGCCGAACCCCAAACGAGGCTCTGCCTAGCCATCACCCAAGGTGTGAGGTGAAGCGATGCAGTCAGGTTCCAAAGAGCGAGATGGGCCTTCCCAAGCTCAACTGCCCTCCATCGTTCACGCGCTTTTGAGGAGCTACCGTTCCGATGAACGGGCCAAGCGCATTGGTCGGCGCTTCCTTCCGTCTCACGAAGAAATTGTTGAGATCCTGCACCTTTTTTTCGAATTGCTTTTTCCTGGCTATTTTGGTCGCCTTGACCTCAACGAGGAAAACCTCGAGTACCACACGGGAAACCTGCTGGCCGAGCTCAAAGAGAAGCTCGAAAGGCAGGTCGAGCGCTGCCTTTGCTTTAGAGAAGAGTGCGAGCCCGATTTTGATGCTTCCGCCTGCCGGCTGAAAGCGAGGCAAATCACTCAGGCCATTCTTGAGAAAATTCCAGAAATTCGCCGGAAGCTCATTTTGGATGCCCAAGCTGCCCTTGACGGTGATCCCGCAGCAGAATCTTTGGACGAAGTGATTCTTGCTTATCCCGGCTACCGTGCCGTTGTGGTGTACCGAATCGCTCATGAGATTTTCAGCTTGGGCGTACCGCTCATGCCCCGCATCATGAGCGAGTGGGCGCACACCGAAACAGGGGCTGATATTCACCCTGCTGCGGTGATCGGTGAGAGCTTTTTCATCGATCATGCAACAGGCGTGGTGATTGGCGCAACCGCACACATCGGAAATCGCGTCCGCATTTACCAAGGTGTTACCCTTGGTGCCCTATCCCTCGAACGCGATGCAAGCGGGAGGGTGGTCGGTGGGCCAAAACGTCACCCAACGGTGGAAGATGACGTCACCATTTATGCAGGTGCCACTGTCCTTGGTGGTCAAACGGTGTTGGGACGCGGTGCGGTCATAGGTGGTTCCACCTTCATCACCCGCTCTGTGCCGCCTGGAGCGCGGGTGGCCATCGATCCGCCAAAGTTGCGAATTGGGGGAGTCGAGGGCACGGTGGTGAACCAAGAGGGCGGAAATCACCCAACTTCTTCCTCATTGGTTGCGTCGGAGGAGATGCCAGGGCGCGGTAACAACAAGTAAGCCACCATCGCTGGTTGGTCTAATGGCTAGTCTAAGGTTAAACCAATTCTGGTTGTATGATCCAGCTGGGTGCTTGACCAAGAAAGTTGGTCGTGTTTCCATGATTCATTAACAGGTCCCATCACCTCGTTTCACTTTTCGAGAAGGCAAATTCCATGAACTTGATTCAAGCCATTACCCTTGGTATTGTTGAAGGGGTTACCGAATTTTTGCCCGTAAGCTCGACAGGTCACCTCCTTATCGCTGAGCATTTGCTTGGTATTCCAGAGGGTGATTCGGCACACGGCTTTGCGATTGCCATTCAAGCAGGGGCAATTCTTGCTGTGCTTTGGCTTTACCGCCAGAGGGTGAGCCTTCTGGTTGATGGCGTCATCCGCAAAAACCCTCAAGGGTTGCGCCTTCTTCGATCGCTTTTGATTGCCTTCTTTCCTGGGGCCTTTTTTGGCTTTCTCTTTGATGATCTCATCGAAACGCACCTTTTTGGGCCCTGGCCCATTGCCATCGGCTGGGTGATGGGGGCAGTGGTGATTTTCTTGTTTTTTCATTCACCTCGGCATGGTGGGAAAGGTGTCTGGGAGATTGGTGATCGCGAGGCATGGGTGATTGGATTGGCTCAATGTGCTTCGCTCTGGCCAGGTACAAGCCGAAGCCTTGCGTGCCTTGTTGGGGCCCTTTTGGCAGGCATTTCCATGGAATCTGCTGTGGAGTTCACCTTTCTCCTTGGACTCATTACCCTTGGAGCAGCAACTGGATACGCCTTTCTCAAACACGGTGAATCGATGGTTGAATCCTATGGGATCACAAATATTGTGATTGGTTTTGTGGTTGCTTTTTTTTCGGCTTGGATTTCAGCCCGTTGGATGATAGGGTGGTTGAAACACCGATCGCTGCTCATTTTCGCTTTGTGGAGGATTGGTGCAGCAGGGTGTGTCGCCCTTCTCCGTGCTTTTGGCAAGCTCTAGTCTATGGGGAGCTCGTTGCCATTACCCCAATCCGGACGAGCCAATTCGCAATCAAAAAGGCAATCATCCCTATTCCCCACCATTCCCACCGCCATTTCTCGAGGGTGTGCCAAAAGCACCAGCCCCGAAAGGCCCCAATTCCTGAGGTGAACAGCACCACCCATGTCATGGCAAAGACGGGAATGCTTGCGGGGTTTGCGCGCCACGCCCCAGCCAAATTGAGGCGCATGAGGTGAGCAAATCCGGTGGTCATCCCGCAACTTGGACACGGAAAGCCCGTCAAAACAAAAAAGGCGCATGGAGGTAAACCCAGTTGGGTGTGGGTGCCATAACCGCGGGGATCTGGGGTAAGGAGAGAAGCGGTGAGAAGCACCCCTCCGCTCCCAAAAAAAAGCAAAAGCCAAACCAGGCGCGAAAAGAGGGGGCTTTCGACCAACGCTCTAAGCGCCTCTAGGGAGGAGCTGCGCTCCCTCATGCCTTGAGGGTAGGCGAAAAATCCTTTGGGATCAAGGAGAAGCAGGGCTAGGCATGGGGAGCGCCTATCCCTGAAGGGAGCGCAACTCCCTTCCGGAACACGAAATAGGCCGCTGCAACCAGGCAGAGCGTGGCGTAAACGAGGTCCATCGAAAAGGGCCTGCGCATATAAAAGGTTGCAAAGCCCATGAAAACCACCATCGTGATGATTTCCTGCATGACCTTGAGTTGGCCGAGCTCGAGGCTTTGGGATCCGATCCGGTTGGCTGGCACTTGCAAGCAGTATTCGAAAAAGGCAATGCCCCAGCTCACAAGAATGGCCACCCACACCGGTTGCTCCTTGAGGTGGCGGAGGTGCCCGTACCACGCAAAAGTCATGAAAATGTTTGAGGCAAACAAAAGAAGGGCGCTTTGAAGCCAAATCGGCATGCTTGGAGCTTTCCTCAATTGAGACGAAGCGCCAGCTCTCCAGCCAAGCTCGACATCTCGCCCCTTTTTCCCTAAGTTGCTAAGGGCATGTTTGCGAGGGCTGCTTGGACAGGGTTGAATCTTCCAGCTGATCCCACTGCTCATCTCCCGCTTGAGCGCAAGCTTCGGGTGCCTTTGTCCTTGCGTTACGAGGACATATCTCAGGATGGGAGGCTGGCCCTAAGTACCGCTGGGCATGCCCTTTCTGCCCTCGTTTGGAGTCGTGCGCTTGAGCATCACCGCGCGCGAGAGGAGTTTTTGCGCGAAGGGATTGTTCCAATCCTCTCACGCTTGGTCGTGAGGGGAGAAGAGGGGCGGATCGGTATCCGCACCCCGGTTGAAGCAGAGGGAGGCTTTGAGGTTGTTCAAAGCACAGAAGGCAAGGTTCGCTACCGCATCGATATGGTGGCCAAAGTGTTCTCGGCCCAGGAAAATGGGGAGAGAAAGCCTCTCCTTTCCATCCTGGCTGAGCATGTTCTCACGCGCCCCTTTGCGCCTCCTTCTCAGCGCGCTCTCGATCGCTTGCCGGGAAGCCTCTCCCTCGATGGCGAGCGGCCCGAGTTGCCCCCTCAAGGGCTTCTTGAGGAGGGCGAGGTCGAGTGGTTTGAGGCAATGGCTCAGGAGCCGGTTCCAATTGTTTTTGGGATTGGCCACACAGATGCCAACCAGCACGTCAATTCTTTGGCTTATTTGCGCCTCTTTGAGGATGCGATTCTCCGGCACTTGGCTGCGCTAGGCCTTCACACAAGGCGCTTCCTTGTGCTTGCGGAGCTGCGTTACCGCAAACCTTGTTTTGCGGGCGAGGCGCTTTTTCTTTGGCTTCGCTCCTACAAACGCATGCTTTCTTTGGGGTACCGCATCGGCACAGTCGCCGTGCTCGTCGAGCAAGGGGAGCAGATCGAGCGGGGGCGGGTTTTTGGGCGTTTCGAGTTCGAAGAATAGGCTACTCCTTCTCTCTTTTTTTTCGAAGAAGCTCTCTTGCAATCCGATGCTCGCCGCTTCCAAGCACGCGGGTTTGCAAGACCGCTTCCATGGCTTGCCAGAAGCCTTGGGCATCGCCTTGACGAAGGGCGCGAATCCCATCGTAGAAAAACACCTCGCAGCGTTCTTTTGCTGTGCGGGCTTTTTCGAGGAGCGCTTCGCGTCCGATTCCTCCACGCACGAGGAGGGCGAGCTGGCCCAACCAACTTTCTCGATTTGATTCAGCAGCGAGCAAGCGCTCTTGTGTTTCTGAGCGCGGTGCGTTGGCGAGGGCCTGGACCCCTTCGACACCCAAAGCCAGCCGCACTTTCCACTCCCGTGCGAGGGGAGCTGCCACGCGCACCTTCCAAAAAATGCGTTCGGCGAGGTCGGGGTTGGGATCTGCAATTCCAAGCAGTTCGAGCATCTCCTTGGCCCGTTCGGGGCTTGGTGCAAGCGTCATCGCTTCCACAAAAGCGCGGTGGGCGCGTTCGTTCTCACCCAGCTTCAAGGCAATTGCACCTTCGAGGAGCAGGCGATCCCCTTGGGTATCTGGATCTGTTGCTGGTGGTGCTTCGCGCAGCCACTCAAGGGCCTGTCGATAAGCGCGCAGCGCCTCGCCGCGACGGCGGGCAATGCGATGGCTTTCGCCAATCAACATCCACAGCTCAGCCCTGAGCGGATCGAACTCGCGGCCCTGAGGCAATACATCGAGGGCCTCTTCGAGAAAAGCCCTTGCCCTTTCGTGGTTGGACTCGGCAAACTCGATTGAGGCAAGCCCGATCCGTGCCCAAACTCCACCCAAAAGCCCTCCTGGCGTGCGGCGAGCGGCAGCAAGGCTTTGCTCAAGGCTGTGCCTGGCCCGCTCAACGTGACCTTCGGCCAATTCTGCTTTTGCTAGAGTACGCAAAAAAAACGACTCATCATAAGGGGTGGGCGCGGCGTCAGGAAAACGAGAAAGCCGCATCTCGAAGATGGCGACGGCATCCCCCACAGCTTGCCTGAGGGTCGGAAGCTCAATTTTCGAGTGTTGGATCATCTGGTTCAGGGTGCGAAGGGCCTCGTCATACACCTCGATTGAGAGGGTTGCGGGACCTCCCAATGCCTTGGCATAGTGAGCAGCCGCATCGCCCAAGCGCCCGATCAGCGCCGAAGCACGCGCCATACAAAGCCTGAGGCTGCGATGCGATGGCATGCGCTGAATGCCAAGGCGGCAAATGCCCTCGGCTCGCTTCGGATCCAGACGCAAAAGCATTTGCCCAAGCCTCCATAACCCCTCTGGTTCTTCTTCAGAGCGGGGGCTGCTCTCGAGCGTGCGAAAAAGCTCTTGGGCGATGGGATTGTTTGTGGCAGGACGTGACCGAAGCATATCAAGGCTTCTCTGACGATCGCCCTTGCTCAACAACAAAAGCGCCGCATCCACCTCAAATTCCAAGGAAGGATGGTGGCGGATTCTGTCAGCAAGCCCACCCTCTGGGCTTGGGCCAAGCAGCCAGAGCATCGGATTTCGGGGGAGAGGCCAGAAGCCAAGCGCCCTGATCGAACGGACAACAGATGCATAGCGATCAAGCACAGGAGGGGCAGGAAGGAGATCGGCATGGGCCTCCCAGATCTCTTTGAGCTCCAGGGCAGCTCGCCCGCGCCACCTCACATCACCTGATCCACTCAAACGGCTTTCCTCGCCCCACCGCGCAACCCGTTCGTACTCCTCCCGATAGCTACCCCCTTGCTCGCTTGAGCCCCCAAGCCAAGCCAAAATCCAAAGCGCACTCAACGCCCGCGCCTCGTCTCCTCTGCGCTGGGCTTCATCTGCAACGCGCTCAGCCAAGGGCCTGAGCGCAAAAAGGGGAGGACCTGCGAAGTCTTGAGGGGAGAGGAGCGAAGTCATCTCCTCAAGCAATTGGACGCGTTCCTCGTAGCTCCCACCTTCGATGACTTCTTCTGCACGTCGCCGCAAGAAATCAAGCAATGCATCCCTCAGTTGGAGCCGGTCGGGGTCAGAGGGATCTCGCTCAAGCAAGTCTCGGCGCAAAGGGGCGTAGTTTTCGTGAGAGACAGTCAAGGGAGCTGCTTCCTGAATTCCTTGCCCACCCCCTCCGCAACCCATCCCAAGCACCAAAAAAAAGCAAAAAATGAGGTTGAGCTTTGGGATATGGCCACAATTTGGAGCGTGCATGCTATTTCCCACTTTCCTCGCTCAGCTCAAGGCACGAAGGTGAGGCCAATACACCATCTCTCCAAAACGCGTTCACCATCCAATTTGCACCCTCTGGTTTCAATTCCAGCACCTTTTGTGCAATTGCATTTACCACTTGGGGAAGCAGGCGGTGCTCGACTTTTTGGATTCGGGCGTGCAGGCTGTTTTCATCGTCATTAGGAAAAACAGGTACTGCTGCTTGGGCGATGATCGGGCCACTATCCACCCCTTCATCCACGATATGCACCGTGCAACCGCTCAATCGAACACCTTTGGCAAGTGCATCTCGAACTGCATGGCGACCTGGAAAAGCAGGGAGGAGCGAAGGGTGAATGTTGATGATCCGAGGTGAAAAAGCAGCGATAAATCGAGGACCAACGATGCGCATGAATCCAGCAAGAACGACGAGCTCTGGCTTCATGCGCTCCACTGCGCCGGTCAAAAAATCATCCCACTCTTCGCGAGTGGAAAAAGATGAAAGGGGAACCACTGCGGTTGCAAAGCCTCTTCTCCTCGCTTCACCCAAGGCGGGGGCATCGTGGCGATCTGAAATCACCCCAATGATTTCGGCGTCGCACTGGCCCTTGGAAATCGCCTCAGCCAAGGCGACGAGGTTTGAACCACGCCCTGATGCGAGCAGCACCACGCGAAGGGCCATCGCCGACTTTCTCAGCCAAAGGAACCTGAACCCGCAGGCACAACGATAAACACCTGGCGGGTGTCAAGCACCACACCTCCACCTGCTCGCACGTCGATGAAGGCGATGAACACTTTGGCTTGCTGCCCGAGGTTCACGTAAAAATCATTTTGGAAGGTGATTCTAAATCGCACCCTTGCCCCTGGGACAACGCCATAAAAGGTGGATAGATCGAAATGGGCGACCGCGCTTTCTCGAGGAACACCTGCGGGTGCATCCCAACAATCCCTCGTCGGTGGGGCACCAGGGCGCGCTGGGTTGCAGGCAGGAGTGCGCCGCTTGATGAAACGACGTGCATCGACCCGCTCTGGATCACTCGGGTCATCGCGTGCTGCGGTGTCGACATCGATCGGCACACGCGTGGCCACGCGCTCAATTGCTCCCGCAACCGTTTCTGCAAACTCCCTGTGACCGGCGGTGTTGGGGAGGTCATAAATCAAGGCATTGCCTTCAAAATCCACGGTGCCTGTTTCAACGGCTGTGCGGTAGAGGAACCAGCAAGGCCCTTGGCCCCCAGGCATGAGCGGCACGCGGCGGCAGCTTTCGGCCGGATCGGTGCTCGCATTGATCCCAACAAAGCGAGCACCCTTGCGGCGCATGAGTTCAACCATGTCAACCCAGCGAGCAGGTGGTGGGGTGATCCCCATGTAGGGATCACAACTCGGATCATCGTCAGGGGGGCCATTGTGAGAGCAGGCATCAGTAAACATCACAACAATTGGAAGCGCTCCTGGCCGGAAGCAGGGTGCACCCCAATGCCCATCCAAGCAATCACCTGCGTAGTGGCGAATGGTGTAAGTGCTCGTGCCACCTCCCCAGAAGCCTCCTGGGCCTCTCCAGGTATTTCCCTCACCTGTCATGATTTGCCAAAGGGCTTGGGTGGCCGATTCAGGCCGATCGCCACCCCCATGAAGCTCGATGCGGTTGAAGGCGGCTTGAACCTCGGAAGCCCGCTCAGGGGGGGTCATGGTGATCGCACGGATGAAGGGCTCGTCGGGAGGTGCACCATAGGTTCCAAAGGGCATGTCATCGAATTGCCCCCCCCCAACCCATGCATCTGGGATTGCTGCAACAATCCGCTCGATCAGGCCACCTGGCCCTGCTACCGTGCGCTTGACGTTTTCAAGGGTGCCACCCATCGAACCGGTGGTGTCGGTGACGAAAAAGACGTCCGCAACACGGATGGTGGTGCTGAACTCAAGGGTGCGTTCCACTGGTGGATCGCCATATGGCAACACCAAATAGAAGTGTCGATCGGGGATGCGGCATCCGCTGTTCGTCACACAACCGCACTCTGCCCCGCGCCCCCCCCTTGGGCAATTCAGTTGTTGGTAGACACCTTCCATGAGATCCCCTTGGCCATCTTGGTCGGTGTCCACATTGCACGGATCGCTGCCAAGCGCTCTTTCTTGCCCATCACCAAGGCCGTCATTGTCACTGTCGATATCCAAAAAATCCGGAATGCCATCGCGTCTTATTTCACACCTTACTCCCGTTGGAGAACAGGTACTGTGATCAACCTCAATGGAGCAATGGAAGGGAGCAGTGTTTGGATTTTGATCACCTGCTTCCTCTCTGTCTGGTATCCCATCTCCGTCTGAATCGTTGTCCCTGAAATTCAACACACCATCTCCATCGCTGTCCGATGCACCCTCTTGCTCATCAGAAATCGTGTCGTTATCAGAATCCGAGTCCCTCACATCAGGAGAGCCATCTCCATCGGTGTCGCTCGGCGCATTGGGATCATCTCCCACTTCAAGGGTGTTCCAAATCCCATCACCATCGATATCGATATCCAAGTGATCTGGAGTCCCATCCCGATCCAAATCACCCATCACTTGTTCACGATCGGCAACACCATCTCCGTTTGCATCGGTGTCGATAAAATCAGGGATACCATCTCGGTCACGATCGGTTGGAAGGGTTTGGCAATCCCGATCCCCTGCTTCGTCAATGTCGGAAATCCCATCTCCATCCGCATCATTGTCGTTGAAGTTTGGCCTCCCATCTCCGTCAACATCGCCTTCACCCTCATCGACGCTTGAGATGGTGTCGTTGTCTGGATCATCCTCTGGGCTACACCGGATGATTGGCAAAGGACCGCCATCAGGCACACGAGGTGGTTCTCGCGGTTCTGAGCAACCCAAACCCCAAAGCAAAACCAGGCCAAATGCAAACGCTTGAGGATAAGAAAAGCCACTCTCTTTACGGACTTTGCTCTCCATCTCCGCCTTTTTCCTCTTCAGCAATCAAAGCATGACTTGAAGGATGGGGCAAAGGGGGGGCTACGAACAGGCTTTGGATGTGAGGGAGAGCTCCCTCCTTCTCTTTTCTTTCGTCTGAAAGGATGCGCCCATCTCGCATTGAGATGATTCTCGGCATGCGAGCAGCCAATTCCTGGGAGTGGGTCACGATGAGAAAGGTCGTGCCTTTGCGTTGGTTGAGTTCGAAAAAGAGCTCCTGCATTGCGTGGCTGTTTTTGCTGTCAAGGTTTCCGGTTGGCTCGTCTGCCAAAACCAACTTGGGTTCCACGATGAGCGCCCGCGCCAGGGCCACCCGTTGCTGCTCCCCACCGGAAAGCTCTCCAGGCCGATGGTGCATGCGGTCAGCCAGGCCAACCTCTTCAAGCAAGTGCTTTGCCCTTTCGCGGAGCACTTTTTTGGGCAGGGCACCCACAAGGCCTGGCATCATGACGTTTTCAAGCGCTGTAAACTCGGGGAGAAGGTAGTGAAACTGAAACACAAACCCAAGCATTTGGTTTCGAAAAGCCGAGAGCTCGGCATTTGAGTAGCGGGTGACGTCTCGCCCCTCATACTCGATCGAGCCAGAAGTGGGCAGATCAAGGGTGCCAAGAAGATAAAGGAGGGTGCTTTTGCCAGCACCCGAGGCACCGACAATCGCAACCATCTCACCGCTATGGACCTCAAGGTCGATCCCCCGCAAGACTTCGATTTCGCGGCCTTCGTGCAAAAAACGCTTTCGGAGTTGGCGGACACGGAGGAGGGGAGGGTTTGAAGTTGCAGGCTTCTCCAAC
>JANWYL010000037.1:11890-16608 GCA_025056955.1 Sandaracinaceae bacterium
TTGGTTGGAGGGGATGGATGGGTGAGGCCCCTTTGGTGCTTTCGACCAAAACCTCATCTCCAATCCCTTTCATCCTGCCTGCCGGAGCTTGTCCACCGGTTGCAACCGGCTACCAAGCAGGGCTGGATAGAGTGTTGCCACCGCACAGACCACAAGCGCTGAAACCCCAACCAAAGCAAACTCAGTGGGGTCGACATTTACTGGCAGGCGGTCGATGTAATACACCTCGGGGTTGAGGCGGATGAACTTTAGGTGTTCGGCCGCAAAACACACGACATAACCAAGGCCAAGCCCGGATGAAGCGCCGATGATCCCCACAATCAGGCCTTGCCAGAGGAAGATTTTGGCAATCGATTGGTTGCAAGCTCCCATCGCTTTGAGAATGGCCACTTCCTGACCCTTTTCTTGAACCATGAGAATGAGTGCGGCAAAGATGCAAAAGCCTGCAACCAAAATCGCAATGCCCAAAGTGATAAACATCGCGAGCTTTTCAAGCTCAAGTGCCCCAAAAAGATTGCGATTGACCTCGGCCCAACTTCGAATCCGCAAGTCTCCGTCCCCCAAGACTTTACGGATGCGCTCCGCAACTTGCTCGGCATGAGCCTCATCTTCGACCCGCACTTCAATACCGCTCGCTTCGTTCCCAGTCTGAAACAATTCTTGTGCAACGGGGAGCAAGGTGTAAGCGGACTTCATGTCGTACTCAAACATCCCCGTGTAGAAAACCCCAGCGATTCGAAAAGGCCGTATCCGAGGCACAAGCCCTGTGGGCCCAAGCTCGCCGCTTGGGGCAATGACCGTCACTTCATCGCCAACATGGATGCGCAAGGAGCGCGCAAGCTCCTGGCCAATCAAAAGCCCCGGGAGCTCTGATTCCTGAGCTTCTCCAATCAAATGCTCGACCTCTTTCATGATTTTTGCTTTTTTTTCATCGTTTTGAATGCTTGCATCTTTTTCTTGTGCATCTATTTTAAAAAAGCTTTTATGCAATTGCTTTTGAACTTTTGAATTGAGCGGATGTTCAAGCTCGCTCAGGCTTCCCGAGCGCAAGCATTGAGGCAGGCTCGAAGTTTTGGCAAAGGCCTCTGGAATGATGCCCCGCAATTCTGCAGCGCTTGGAGATTCGGTCGCGCTTGTGATCATGACTTCACCGCGTAAAAAAGGGCTTGTTCCAAGCACGCCTGGAAGCTTAGAAACTTTTTCAGCAATTGCTTTCCAGTTTGGAAATGTGCCATAACTGCGATCGATGAGCACATGGGCGTGATGGCCGATGATTTTTTTTTGGAGATCGCTTCGAAAACCTCCCATGACGCTCAATGTTGTGACCAAGGTGCAAGAAGAAAAACTCACCGCCAAAATCGAAAGTCCACCAATTAAGGTAAGAAAACCGCTCTTTTTGGCCCGAAGCATTCGCGATGCGACCATAAGCTCAAAGGGGCCATTTTCCAGTCGATTGAAAACATGAGGAAGAAAGCGCACGCTGGCACGTAATGCAAAGAGCGCCGCAATCGAAAGCGCAATTGCAGGAAGGGTGATGTCTTTTTGATCCGGGGCAGGAGTAAATGGCAAAGCCCATAGCGCAAAGACAAAAAGGGCAGTGATCACAACATCAGAAATGTTCCAAAACACATTTCTCGCTTTGCGTGGAATCAGCGAGAAAGATGAAAAAGCAATCAAGACCTCAAAAAGGAGAAAGCCTAAAAAACAGGCAACTGCAAAATATGCAATCCAAGCAAGCCCCCGATCGCTTAAAACGCTTTCGAGCAATTCGAACCAAAGCTGCAGTCTCCCCTTGTTCGGCCAATCAAAATTCCATTCGTCAAAATGTTCGAAATGACGCTTTTCAATGCCTTCAATGAAAAAGATCAGGGCTTGGGAGAAGGTGTTTCCGATGATCGCGAAAATGGCCAAGCGAATCCGCAAAAGGCCCGGCACTTCTGGAGCGCAGATCGCGATGCGCCGCCAGGCAAGCCAGGCTCCGCCCAGGGCAACAATTGAAGCAGGCCCAAAAATTGGGCCGCTCAGGCGCGCCGCAATCGCATAGGGGAGCACTTCCCGGAGAATCCAAATCGCGGAAGTGGCTGCAATGTGCAAAAAGAGGAGTACAGGCATGCCCCAGGCTGGCCAGCCCAGGGCGAGTGAGCGCTCTGCCAGATGCCTTGTGCCTCTCATCGCGGGGCCTCAGGGCGAAGAAGGGGAAAGAGCAAAACGTCGCGAATCGATGCCTGATTCAAAAGGGCCATGACCAAGCGGTCGATGCCGATGCCCAAGCCTCCTGCTGGAGGCATTCCGTGCGCAAGGGCGCGGATGTAGTCGGCATCGAAATCCATGGCCTCCTCATCGCCCCGGGCCCGCTTTTGGAGTTGCGCCTCAAAGCGCGCTGCCTGATCATCAGGGTCGTTGAGCTCTGAGAAGGCGTTGGCGATTTCTTTACCGTCCACGTAAAGCTCGAAGCGATCGGTGAAGCGTGGATCCTCATCTGAGCGGCGCGCGAGGGGAGAGACCTCAAAGGGATATCCCGTGATGAAGACAGGGCGCGAGCGCTTCCCGTCTTGGCTGCGAAAAAGCAAGCTGAGATCAGGCTCAACGAGCTTTTCAAAGAGCGCAAACACAAGCTCCCCATGGCTTTCTGCGCGCTCAAGCTCGGCCTTGGCTTGGATCCAGCGCGCAAAAAGGGGGCTTCCTCCAAAGCGCCTTTCAAGGCGCGCGGGATCAAAGGCCCGTGCGACCTGCTTGGGGAGGGCCTGCGGATCGTTGAGAATTTCCCGCGAAAGCCCAACTCCTTCTTCGTCGTCAAAGGGGGTGGCTTCGAGGTCCTTTTTGCCCCTTTCGATTCGCAGCAAAACCGCATCGCGAAGATCGATCCGCGCAAAAGGCCCTTCGAGGTCAAAAGGCCGATTCTCCCACCAGGAATTTGGCACCCAATCCTTGCGCCCTGGCCGTTCGAAAGCACGGCGCAGGGCCAGGTCAATGTCCCGAAGCATGCTTTCGGTGAGAATGATCAAATCCTCGTAGGTGGCATAGGCCTGATAGAGCTCAAGGATCGTGAATTCAGGATTGTGGCGCGTGGAAATCCCCTCATTCCGGAAGGCACGCCCAATTTCATAGACGCGATCGAAGCCACCAACGAGGAGGCGCTTGAGATAAAGCTCTGGCGCAATTCTCAAATACAGCTTCATGTCAAGCGCATTGTGGTGGGTTTCGAAAGGCCGTGCCGTGGCCCCGCCCCTTAGAGGATGGAGCAGCGGGGTTTCCACTTCGAGAAAACCGCGCTCGTCGAGCCACCGGCGGATTTCGCGCACGATGAAGCTTCGTGCCCGAAACACCAAAGCCACATCTGGGTTGGAGAAGAGATCGACATAGCGCTCGCGGTAGCGCTTCTCGATGTCGCTCATCCCATGCCATTTGTCAGGAGGTGGCCTAAGGGCCTTTGAGACGTGCTCGTAGTGGCGCACGTGCACCGCAAAATCACCCGTCCGGGTTCGGATCAAAGGGCCGCGCACGGCCACGTGATCGGCAAGATCGAGAAGGGCAAAGACCGCAGCCTCTTTCTGAGGAATGGCCTGGTGGAGAGGAGGCTCTGGCTTGGTTCGGACGAGGGCCTGCGCGTCCCCCCAAGGCGTGCGGATCACGATGAAGGGGCCGCGCTTGGCAACCACCCGCCCAAAAAGCCAGTGCTCTTCCTCATCGCCCTTGAGATCGGCCTCCGTTGGCAAGGCTTGAAAGCGTTCAGGATCCTGCCTTGCCGCCTCGATCAATTCAAAAAGCCGCTTGCGCGAGGCTTCCCGATCCAACCCCTCGCCCGCGCCAAGCGTCGAGCGAAAATCGTTTGGATAAGGCTTAAACCCAAGGGCTTGAAGCGATTCCGCGTGCTTCCTGCGCGCTTGGAGAAGCTCTTCTTCGGTCGGCATGCCCAATCGCTAGCACATCCCTTAGCCCTCAAGCTATGGCAAGCCGGATACCCTGAGGGTGTAATTGCCGCTCTCCCCACCGAAGCCATCCACGTAAATTCCAAAAAGCCCAGGTCCTGTGGCTGTGAATGTGATGTAGGAAGTGTACCTCCCCATACCTGATCCCATCGTACACGCTGGAGAGTCAGGGGGGTTGGGTCGATCGTCATTGCAAGCCAACTCCATGCCTCCATCACCGCTACGGGCATAGAGCACCGTATCAAACTCCGAAGCGCAGCTATCGGCTGTGATCGTGGGCATCTGCCCTGGGCAGAGGGTGAAGTAGTGGAGGACTTCGGGAGCAATGCCTCCCCCACAACTTCCACTCACTGTTCCACTGCCTGATGTCATTCCGGTAATAGGCATGCTTCCTGTTATCCGCACAGGCATGCCACTTCCGCTTGGAAGGGTCTGCCAGCGCAGCCGGATGGTGCCAGTGCGTGTATCCCTCCCAAATGCATGCACGACCACATAGTAGGTGCCTGCACTTGAAAGAATGGCCACGGCTTGGTCTTGGAGAGTGACGCAATCATCATCCTCACAAACGAGCGGGTCACCAGTGCAGCTTGAACGGATCGAGATCTGGGTATCAAAGCTGGAGCCAAAGGTATCGACGTAAAGGAGGGAGGGCTCAGAGACGGTGATGGAGTAGAACACATCGGGGCCGGCGCCATCCTCACAACCACTCACATCCCTCCTTGCGCCATCAAAGGGGTCCGTGCGTGTTCCACTTTGCCCAGAGAGCGCAATGGCCCCAGCGCAGGTGTC
>JANWYL010000038.1 GCA_025056955.1 Sandaracinaceae bacterium
CATCACCTATCGAATCGGCACCTGCCAACCATACCAAAACACCAAGCTCCATCCCGCCGCCTCCAGAGCAACTAAGCGAATCTGCTGAAATGCGGGCTCTGAGCGTCGGTGAATTGGGTGAAGCGACGGAGTCTTTCTTTACAGGTCGAAAGCCATCACCATCTGACTTCAACGATCTCCCCCTTCCATCGCGTGGGTTATCTCCTGAGCGCAAGCCATGGATGTGGGCCACCTTCATCATTGGTCTGGTTGGGGCAACCGCCATTGGCGGCACCTACTACTACCACCGATTTTACATGCCACTCCCCGTGGAATTGGGAAAGGGTGGGCCAGTGGAATTGCCCAAATTCGAGTGGAGTGAACCGCAAGAAAACGATAAACGCATCATCGAAGCAGAACCGGAATCACCATCCTCAGAATCACCTTCACCTATTTCCGAAAACTCCCAAGAGGAGAAGGTTGAAGCGCCATCGAATCTCACCTCTGAATCACCTACCTCTGAGCAAGCAACAGGTGAGCCACCACCTGTTGAAGCCAAACCTTCCGACTCTCAAGCAGCTCCTCCTCCCCCACCAGCTCCTTCTCAAACTGAAAGCAATGAGCAGAGCTATGAAGCCCTCCTCGCCCAAGCCCGCAAGCTTCATTCTCCTTCCCGACAAATTCCCCTGCTCGAGCGTGCCATTGAGCTCAATCCAAATGGAAGTGAAGCCTTAAGCCAACTCGCCTACGCTTTGATCAACAAAGGCGGCCGATCCAACCTCGAACGGGCCCGCGAACTCGCTGAGCGTGCGGTCCAAAGTGATCCTCAAAACGCCCAAGGCTGGCTTGTGCTTGGGGCCGCGCGAAGTGAGCTTGGGGATCGTGCCGGCGCCCGAGAAGCCAAGGAGCGATGCGTTCAGCAGGGCAAGGGTCCTTTCGTTGCCCAATGCCGCACCCTCCTCTGACAGCACCCACGCTTGACGAAGAGGAAGGCCTTACGCATACACAAGCTTGCATGTCAGACCAAAGCGTGCTTGACCCGGCCAGGCTTGAAGCAGAGCTTTCGCAGGTGCTCGATCCTGTCTTCGAAAAGCCCATGCGAGCGATTGGCTCCCTCGTTTCGTGGCGCGTTGATGGAACAAAGGTGCACCTCGCCATCAAGCTGCCTTCTCCCTCTCCAACAATCGCTGCCAAAGCCAAGCGTCGAATCGAAGAAGCCTGCCGTCGGGCTGGGGCTGAAGCCGTCGACTTCGAAATCAGCATCGAAACGCCAATGCGAGACGTGATGAGCGATGACCCAATCCCAGAGGTCAAAAACATCATTCTCGTCATGTCTGGCAAAGGAGGCGTTGGCAAAAGCACCGTTGCAACCAATCTCGCCCTCGCTTTGTCCCGCCTCGGCCATCGCGTTGGCTTGCTTGACGCTGATGTCTATGGGCCATCGATTCCGACAATGATGGGCATTTTGGGCCACCCTGTGGGCAGAGACGGAAAAATCGCGCCACTCGAACGCTTTGGCATTCGCATCATGTCGATCGGCTTTTTCCTCGAAGATGAAAAACAAGCAGTCATCTGGCGTGGTCCGATGATTCACAACGCCCTCCAGCAATTTTTGCGCGACGTGGATTGGGGAGCACTCGATTTTCTCGTCCTCGATCTGCCGCCAGGCACGGGTGATGTGGCACTCACCATGGCGCAGCGCCTCAAGGTGACTGGCGTCATCATTGTAACTACCCCTCAGGAAGTGGCCCTCCAAGATGTCTACAAAGCCGTGTCGATGTGCAAACGGCTCAACCTCCCGATTCTTGGAGTGGTTGAAAACATGAGCTTTTTTGTGGATTCGGCTGGTCACAAGCATGAAATCTTTGGAAAAGGCGGCGGCCAAAAAGTGGCTGAGCTCGCTAATGCACCCCTTTTGGGCCAAATCCCCCTCGTTCAGGCAGTGAGAGAACAAGGAGATGCTGGTTTCCCAATCGTGATCGCGCAGCCCGAAAGCGAAGTGGCCAAGGTTTTTCTTTCAATCGGCGAAGCTGTGATCGAAAGGATTGCCCGCCACCACTTTGAACGCCTTGGCGGAGAGCGGCTTCCCCCTTCAAAAGCTCCGGCTCGCCTTCGCATTATCCGCTGAAGCCTTTTTTCAAAATTTTGAAGAAACCGAAAGCATAATGAGCTTGTCGTTGGTCTCGCGAAGGCGTGCGCTCATGATCTTTATGGCATTCCACAAAATTTCATAGGCCAAGTCCTTATCGAGAAAAAGCAGCTCCTCCAAGGCCTCCCTTGAGATGGAAAGGAGCACACATCGCTCGTGCGCCCACGCATCAGCCGATCGCGGAAAGTCATCAAAAAGAGCCATTTCACCAAAACTGGCCCCTCTTTCAAAAAGCGCAATCGTCTCCTCCCCGATGCCTGGAATTTGTCGTGAAATTCTGACTTTGCCTTCCAGAACAAGGTACACCTTATCGCCAAGCTCCCCCTCCCTAAAAATCAACTGTCCCGCCTCGAAGCTTTCTTGCTCAGCAATCGCCGCAACCTTGCGCAGCACAGCGCTCCGAATGCCACGAAAAAGCTCAATTTGCGAGAGGGCTCGGACTTTTTGCGCATTCTCATCACTCGTCACCTTTGGGCTGCCCTGCCCCCCATCGCTAGAGACATCTCTTTGGGTTTCAATCAGTTGGGGTTGGTTGACCTTCATTGTTTTTTCACCTCGCCAAGCCTGAGATGATTCGAAAGAAGAACCCCCACAAGCGCTTCTCAGCACTTCACTTTTTGCTCTGTTTTTGCATAGGCTTAGGTGGTGACTTCCCTTTCGCTCGTAGGCATCCAAAAACAGCTTGGAAAATTGCAAATCCTTAGAGGAATCGACCTCGAGGTGGAAAGCGGCGAATTCATTGTCCTCGTTGGGCCATCTGGATGTGGAAAAAGCACGCTGCTCCGCACCGTCGCAGGTCTCGAAATTCCAGACGCGGGTCGTATCCACATTGGAGGCCGTGATGTCACTCACCTCCCTCCTCGGGAGCGCCATATCGGGATGGTCTTCCAAAGCTATGCGCTTTACCCTCACCTGACTGTGCGTGAAAACTTGGCATTTGCCCTCATGCTGCGTAAGGCCGACCCCGCAGCCATTGAGGCGCGCGTTCGGGAGGTTGCCTCGATGTTGGGCCTCGAGGCCCTTCTGGATCGCTACCCCCGAGAACTCTCTGGGGGCCAACGTCAACGGGTGGCCATGGGGCGGGCGATTGCAAAGCGCCCAAGCCTCTTTCTTTTTGATGAACCTTTGTCGAATCTCGATGCTGCCCTGCGTGCCGAGGTGCGGGTGGAAATCAAGCGACTCCACACCAGGCTTGAAGCCACGATGCTCTACGTGACCCACGACCAAGTCGAAGCCATGACCCTGGCCGATCGCCTCGTGGTGCTTAGGGCAGGAAAAATTGAACAAGTGGGAAGGCCCCTTGAGGTCTACGCGCATCCCTCAAACCGTTTTGTCGCCAGTTTCCTCGGGAGCCCCTCCATGAATTTCTTGAAGGTGAAGCGTCAAGGAGAACGCCTGGTTGCTCCCGGGCTTTCGATCGAAATGCCTGAGGGCATTGAGACGCCTAAGGAGTTTCTGCTTGGTGTGCGCCCCCATGATGTCGAACGCGTCGACAAAAACGCCCACCTCCGAATGGAGATCGATGTGATCGAAGCGATGGGATTCGAGAGCTACGCCTATGGTGAAGTGGGTGAAGACCCCAGTCGCGTCGCTGGGCCATTCGTTGCGCGCTTGGGCTGCGAAGATGCCCAACGCCTCCGCAGAGGAGATCGGATCGGTCTTTTTGCCAAGCGCATTCACCTATTTGATCTCGGAGATGAGCGCTCCCTTGGATGCATTGAGTTTCACCCTCGAAGCATCCAGCCGGTTGCGTACTCCCGGCCACTTGCATCCCTCTCAGAAGCCGGGGCCATGGAGAAACCCCTCTAGAGATCATGCTGATTTCAACCCTCCTGCAACGCCGCTTTCTTTCCCTGGTACTGCATATGGCTCCTTTTCTCTTCGTTGCTTCGGGCCGCATTCAGGCCCAAGAAGGAGCCCTAACCATCTTCCTCTGGCACGCCTATGGGGAAGGAGAAGCACGTGGACTTGAAGCCGCAGTCAAGGCCTTTCAAGCACGTGCGCAAGAGGAGGGCCGCCCCATTCGTGTGGAAATCACGCCTGTTCCTTTTGGTGCCTACGCTTCCAAATTGCAAGCCGCAATTCCCACCGGCAAAGGCCCTGATCTTTTCATCGACGCCCACGATCGCCTTGCTTTCTATGTCGAATCCGAGCTCATCCGCCCCTTTGGGGCTTGGCCACCAGAACTCGATGGGGAGTTTGACCCCCTTCACTTGAATGCGCTCCGTTGGAAGGGAGTGCTTTGGGGCTTGCCACTTTCGATCAAGTGCCTGGTGCTTTACCTCAACCGCAAGCTTGCGCCACCGGTACCGCTTGAGACTTTGGAAGACTTTGAAGCGCTCGCCACTCGCCTGCCCAAAGGCATTTGGCCTCTTGCTTGGGAAATCTCGAGCACCTACGGAAGTGCAGCCCTCTTTCACGCTTATGGCGCCCGCCACATTGACGAAGCAGGGCATTTCACCCTCCTCGGTCCAGCTGCAGAAGCGGCCCTCTTCAGAATGCAGGCGCTTTTGGCCAAAGGTGTGGTCCCCCCCGAAGGCTCTGGTGAACTCGTCCGCAACCTTTTTGCAAGCGGCCGGGCCGTGGCAGCCGTAAGCGGCCCATGGCTTGCTCCTGATCTCGGTCCCGAGCTCGAATGGGAGGTTCGCCCCCTCCCTCGATTGCGTGAACCTCCAAAAGGCCAAAGCGGCGCAATGACGCCATTTGCCACCGTTGAAGCTGTCTTTTTCCCCTCTCGAATCCCCCAAGGAAAAGAAGACAAAGCACGCGAACAAGCAGCGCGCGCCCTGGCCATTTTTCTTGCTGCTTCAGAAGGCGCCCGCATCCGTGCCCTCCGCGGAGGTCACATCGTCGCCTCCGAGCGCGCCTGGAAAGGCCTCGAGGGCCTTGAGCGCGAGCGGGCCTTTCGGGAGGCAGCCCGACAGGCAATTCCAATGCCCACTCACCCCCTCATGTCCCGGGTCTTTGGCCCTGTCGATCGGGCCATTCGAAAGGTCCTAAGGGGTGAGCTTGAGCCCGGCCCCGCCCTCATTGAAGCCAGCCATCGCTTTGCCGACGAAACACGCCCCCCACCCCCTCCCCGCGATCCCAGATTTGCCATTGTGCTGCTCACCTCCCTGCTCTTGGTCCTGCTTTTTTTTGCCACCCGCCGCCTTCTCGATCCTCAATTTCGCGTTACCCTCCTGCGCTCTCTCCCAGCCTACGCTTGGGTGGCCCACGCCCTGATTGCCATTTTCCTGCTCGTTGTGCTTCCCCTTGGTGTTGGTGCCCTCACTTCCTTTTTTGCAGGGCAAGGCCGCAACCTCCACTACGTTGGGCTTGCCAACTACATCGACATCCTCACGGCCCGTGGCCAAGGCCTGTTCTCACGTGGCTCCTTTTACCTTGTCTTGGGTGTCACCATCCTCTGGACCATCTTGAACGTCACCCTCCACGTTGTTATTGGCGTGAGCCTCGCTCTCCTTCTCTCCCGTTCCCGCCTCTTTTTGCGCCCCATCTACCGGGTGCTCCTCATTCTCCCTTGGGCCATTCCAAACTACGTCACCGCCCTCACCTGGAAGGGGATGTTTCATCGCCAGTATGGGGCCGTGAATGCCATACTCAGCGCCATCGGATTTGAACCTGTGAGTTGGTTTGCCCGCTTTTCAACCGCATTCACCGCAAATCTGATCACCAATGTGTGGTTGGGATTTCCCTTTATGATGGTTGTCACCCTCGGTGCTCTCACTTCCATACCCAAGGATCTCTACGAAGCCGCTGAAGTCGACGGTGCTACCCCATGGGATTGCTTTTGGCGCATCACTGTCCCCATGCTCCGTCCAGCCCTTCTCCCCGCCATCACCATGGGTGCGGTTTGGACCTTCAACATGTTCAACGTGGTTTTCCTCGTCAGCGCAGGTGAGCCAGATGGCAGTACCGAAATACTCGTCTCTGAAGCCTATCGCTGGGCCTTCACCAGGGGAAACCAGATTGGTTATGCTGCTGCTTACTCCGTGTTGATCTTTGTTGTCCTCTTCCTATCCACGCGCGGCCTACCCATCTTCGGCATGCAACAGAAGAACCTTGGTGAGAAAAAGGGTGTTGCACATGCCTAAGCTCAGAACGGCCATCACCTCCATCTTCACCCATTTTTTGATTTGGCTTTTTCTTATCTTTGCGCTCTATCCCATCTTGTGGGTAATTGCTTTGGCGTTTTCAAAGGGTGTTGTACCAGAGTCCCGTGTTCTACCTGTGCCATCTCATTTCTCACTCGAACACTTTCAAGCTGTCATCTTGCGCACCGATGCCCAAGGTCGGTGGTTGTTTGCGCGTCAGCTTTGGAATTCGACCCTTACCGCAACTGCAACTGCGTTTGTGTCTGTTCTGATTGCCATTCCTGCGGCATATGCTTTTTCGCGCTTCGATTTTGTCGGCAAGGCCACTACCCTCAGAGGGCTCCTTGCCACTCAGATGTTTCCTGGTGTTGCAGCATCTGTCCCCCTTTACCTTGTCCTAGACACCCTTAACCTCCTCGACACCCTCTCCGGACTCGTCTTGGTGTATGCCACAAGCACCCTTCCTTTTGCGCTCTTTCAACTAAGAAGCACCTTTGACACCATTCCCCGAGACCTCGACGAAGCAGCCATGGTTGATGGCGCCTCTCGGGTGGAAGCCTTCCTTCGGGTGGTGCTCCCTGTGGCACGTCCTGGGATTGCAATCACAGCCCTCTTTGCATTCATGAGCGCCTGGAACGAATTCATCCTTGCAGCGACCTTTCTCTCTAGAGAAGAACATTACACCCTTCCGATTCTCCTTCAGAGCTACGCCACAGAGCACGACGCCAACCTCGGACATTTCGCCGCAGGCGCCATCCTGGTCTCCCTGCCCGTGATGATCCTCTTTTACCTTCTCCAACGAGAGCTCGTGGCGGGCCTCACAGCAGGCGGGGTGAAAGGGTAGCGCCCCATGCCCCTTCACTCACTCTATGCTAACCCCAAGCGAGCGGAGCTCACGGATCACATCGATTCGATCCACTGCACCCTGTGGAGCCAAGCGCAAGTAATGCTTGTAGTGCTCAACTGCTGCCTCCCGGTTGCCAAGGAATTTTTGGGCTTCACCAATGGTGCGGTGAGCATCGGCAAGCCAGGGGGGATCGGATGGAGCAGCTTCCGCCAAGGCGATGGCTCGGGAGAGGGCGCGTGCGCTGTCTTGGACTCGGCCCGCATCAAGGGCCAAGCGGCCAAGGCGGTACCACCATTCTGCACGATCCGGGGCCAGGGAGAGGGCTTGCTCATAGGCAGCAATCGCTTGGAGAATTTGCCGGAGCTGATCATGGCATTCGGCCATGCCAGCAAGGGCTTCAATTCGCGAGGGATTAAGCTCTCGTGCACGGCGAAAGTCTTCGAGCGCATCCCGCACAGCACCCATGCGCAAAAGGATCCGTCCCCTCAGCCAGTAGGCATCGCCCAGAGAGCGGTCGCGGGCCATGACTGCATCGAGATGGCTTTTTGATTCTCCGAGCTGCCCATTTTCAAGGGCCGCCCAAGCCGCATAGAGGTGAAACTCTGGTGGTTTGCCATCAAGCTGGATCGCGCGCTCAAAACGGCGCAGGGCCTGAGGAAATTGGCCTCGTGCAAAATCAATGCGCCCCATGAGGTACTCGATTTCGGCTGAAGCAGCCCTGCCCTTTTGCGCGCGGCTCAACACCTCCTGCGCCGAATCATATTGACCAGAGGCCACATAGGCTGCACCAAGCCGCAAAAGGAGCTCGGGATCCTCCGGCTGCTCCTTGAGGGCCCGCTCGTAGAAAGCCACCGCCTGCTCTGCTTGACCGCGGCTTTCAAAGAGCATGCCCCTTTCGAGAGCCAGGCCAGGGTAATTTGGATCGATCGCGGCTGTGGCTTCGAACTCCCGGGCAGCCTCCTCCAGGCGCCCGCTTCTGCGCAAAGCCACTCCAAACATAAAACGCGCTTCTGGAAAATCGGGAACAAGCTCTGCGGCGCGTTCAAATTCGCGAAGCGCTCCTTCCAAATGCCCACGCTCAAGCTCAAGACGGCCCAGCTGCAAGCGCATCGAAGCATCTTCCATCACGTGGCTTCTCGCCGACTCAAGAACGGCTTGGGCATCCGAATCCCGGTTTTGGGCGATGTACATCTTCGCCAAAGCCAGGTATCCCTCAAAACGCTTGGGATCGACGCGTATCGCTTCGCGGTAGTGAAACTCAGCGCCCTCCCGATTTCCGAGCGCCTCCTCCACACGGCCAAGCTGCACCAACGCTTCGCTGTCTTCAGGCCGACTGGCAACAAGCCTTTCAAGATGGGCCTTGGCATCGCTGGCTCGTCCCAGCTCAATGAGGGCCCGTGCGGCACCAAGCAATGCCTCTTCGAGGGCGCTCCGACCGCTCAATGCCCGCACCTCCGCTGCGTCTTCTCGAGCGATCACAGCCTCAAAACGCGTCAAGGCTTCTGAATAACGCTTCTGACTCAAAAACATGCGCCCTGCCCCAAGCACCGCCTCCACCTGCGAAGGATCAAGCCCATGGGCCTTCTCGTAGGCAGCCAATGCCTGACTCAAACGGCCTTCTGTTTCTTCGATCTGGCCAAGCCACACCATGGCTTGCGCTTTTTGCTTGGGTGTCGCAGCCAAAGGACGCCCTTCCACTGGAAGCTCGCCAACCACTTCGCGAAGGCTCTTCCCGGCTTCTTCACCTTTTCCTTCTTGCCAAAGCAAAAGGGCAAGGGCCAAGCGGGCATCAACGTGTCTTGGGTTGATTTGAAGGACCTGCTCCAGTGTTTGGTGGTAAGAGTGCTTAAGATTTTGGGCCTCACTGCCTTCGGCCGCCTTCCACCTCTCTCCCAAAGACCGAGCGAGGCCCCAGGCAGCCGCCGCTCCTCCCCCCTTTGAACGCGCTGCCTCAAAGGCCGCCTGGGCCTCCGCCAACTTCCCAAGCGCAAGCAGAGCCTCCCCTCGAACCCAGTCCACAAAAGGATCAGCCCCTCCTCTCTCCAAGCGCTGGAGCTTATCAAGCGCCCCATTGGCGTTGCCTTGTCTCAGCTGATCGGCTGCAAGCGCCAACGCCATCGCAGCCGGATCGCGCTCTCGAAGCTCAAGCCGCTTTCGGATTGCGCTTGCGCGGGCAGCACTGCCAAGCCCATCGCCAAAGCGGAGCTTGTAAATCGACTCGTGGAGAAGGCTCCGCGCCAAAAGACCCCGATTGAGCCCTGCATCCCGGCGCACTGTGCCCAGCCGCACGACCGCAGCCTTTGCACTCTCAGGATCATCCCGCAGCATGAGCTCATCGGCTTCGCGAATCGCTGCCTGCACCTGGGCTGGATCACCGCTATAAAGCCACTCCTCAAAGGCATGGTAACCAAAGGGGCCGTAGGGAGTGAGGGCCAGGCTTCCACCAGCCAGCACCAAAGCACTCACCAAAAGACCCACCACAATCGCCGCTTTCCGCACCTTGTCTTGTGCTGCCTTAAGGCGCTCGGGGGATTCGACCTGCTGTTGAGGGCCCCGGTCCTGGGTGGCCTCCACAAGCTCGACATCTCCCCCCTCCGGCAACTCGAGTTCACCTTCGCCAGAAAGCGCAGAAGGGCCATCCGGAAGCTCGGGCAAGGGCAAATCAAAGGCCTTCGATTCAAGCCCGCTTGAAGGGGAAGCACCAATATCTGGAACCTTCACCTTCCGAGGAGGAGGCAAATCGAGGTCGAGCGAGCCAAAACCAGAAGATGGTGATTCCTTGGTTTTCAACTTTCCTTGCATCGTGGTGCGCCTGGGTGGCGGCAAATCGAGCTCGAGTTCACCCATACTCCCTTCTCCGATGGCCCCTGGGTTGGATGAACTTGCTGGCTTCGGGACTAACAAGTCCAACTCTTCACCAATCTTCGCCCTTTCACTCCTTCGCTCTCTTTCAACATCCGTTGAAGGCGCAATCGCCCTCTTTGGGGAAGGCAAGTCGAGCTCCAAAGAGAGCGCTTCGCCCCCATTCGGCATGGTGAGCTCAGGTTTCACCTTTGGAATTGGGAGGTCACCGTCAAATGAGTCCTTGGGAGATGTGGTGAAGTCGGAACGACGGGATTTTGGCCTTGGAAGCTCATCGTCCAAAGGCACCCTATCTCCAAGGAGTGCATCAAAAGGTGTTGCCCCCCCTGTAAGAGTTGGTGCGCGGCCGCTCGCTTTGGAAGCTGCGGGTTCTTGCTTTGGAGTTGGAAGGAGGGGATCAAGCTCCAACTCCTTCAAACCCTTTGGTGCAACCCCAATCGGAGGCAGGGCTTCCCCACCCAGGGGCTTACTGGCCACGCCTTGTCGCAAAGCAGATCGGGGCGCTGGCAAATCCAAAGCATCTTTGGGGACAGGCAAAAGATCATCAAGCCGCTCTGCCCCTCTTGTATGAGCACTGCCCTGACCTTTTTGACCAGATGGCGTAGGAAGATCCTCGATTTCACCAAAATTTAAGAAGGAAGGAGCAGGCCCAGCCTTAGAAGCAGCCCCCGGAGATCCACCCTCTTCTTCTGTGCGCCCGTCCGGAAAAGCCCGGAAAGAAGCGCCACATTTTGGGCACTTCATTCGCAACCCTTTCGCTGGCAAGCGCTTCTCATCAAAATCAAAGGAAGCGGTGCAGGCAGGACAACGGAGCTGGATCATTTTTTTTAGCCTACCACGTCAATCGAAAATGCCCAGCCTTCTGCTTGGCCATATCGCTGACCCTTTGCAAAACTTTTTCGCTATCCTTCACTAGAACCCATGGCAGAGCCATCCCCCCTCGAAAATGACCTTTTCTTCAGAATCCAGGTCAAAGCCGCCTTGCGAGAGCGAATCCGATCTTTGCGACGCGCCCTACCCGCCCTCGCCAGGTTGGAGCGATCGCAACGCATCGCCTCTCGTCTCTTCAACCACCCTGCATGGGAGCGTGCAAACAGTGTTCTTCTTTATGCCTCCATGCCCACAGAGGTGAATACCCAACCGATCGAACAAAAAGCCCGGCAAATGAAAAAACGCATCGCATGCCCCCGCATCACAGAAAATCACCTAGATGTCCGCCTCTGGGAGGAAGGAGTTACTCCCTTCCCTCAAGGCCACCTCGCCCCTGAGCCCCCGCCAGATGCCCCTCCCTTTCCCCTCTCGGAGATTGAGCTTGTGGTTGTTCCTGCCATCGCCCTTGACCCCAGGGGAGCACGCATTGGTTACGGCAGGGGTTACTACGACCGCTTGCTTCCACTTTTGCCCAAGGCCCATTTCATTGGTATTATTTTCGACTTTCAACTGGTTTCCGAGGTACCAGAAACCCCTTACGACGTGCGGGTGCACACTGTGATCACTGACTGCCGCACCATCGAGGCTTCCCCTTCTCCTCTCCTTCCAAACCTCGAGAAAAATTTCGATTAAATTCGAGCCCAATACGCACCAAGCACAGCAGTCAAAATTTACCCTTGCTCCACACCACCCTTGAGCAATCGATCAACTCGCCCTCTCATCACTCACCCTTGCGGTAAATCGTTACCACACATGCTCCCCCAAGCCCAAGGTTGTGCTGAAGGGCCACCTGCGCATTCGGCACCTGGCGCTCACCTGCTTGGCCACGGAGTTGCCACACCAACTCCACGGCTTGGGCAACCCCTGTCGCACCCAGCGGATGCCCCTTGCTCAAAAGGCCACCAGATGGGTTAATTACCCACCTCCCACCATAGGTGTTGTCTCCATCCCATACCATCTTTTCAGCTTCACCTTCACCCACAAGACCAAGTGCCTCATAGGTGAGTATCTCATTGGTCGTAAAGCAATCATGAAGCTCGATCACCTGAATGTCTTCGGGCCCAAGCCCTGCCTCTTCATAGGCTTGCTTCGCCGCTGCTCGGGCCATGTCATAACCCACCATCTTGATCATTGAATGCTCTTTGAAGCTTGAGGGAAAGTCGGTGGTCATTGCCTGGGCTGCGATCCAAACATCCCCCGCTCGCCCATGACGTTTTGCAAAGTCTTCGCTGGCAAGAACCACCGCCGCTGCGCCACACGTGGGAGGGCAGCATTGGTACTTCGTGAGCGGTTCGAACACCTCTTGGCTTGCGAGAATTTCCTCAACTGTGTAGGTCTCGCGAAAGAGGGCGTAGGGATTGCGTGCCGCATGTTTGCGGGCTTTTTCAGCCACTTTGGCAAAAGTTTCTTTTTTTGTGCCGTACTTCCACCTGTATTCGCGCCCGGCGCCCCCAAACATCTGCGCAGCAGGGGGAGCTGCCACAATCCCTTGCTCCTCATTCATGAGCTGGGCGTGCCATTCGAGGGGGTTCGGGCGATCGTTCCAAATCGCCGAAAGCGCCCCTTTCTGCATCTGCTCAAAGCCAACCACCAAAACACAATCCGCAAGCCCGCCCTCAATCGCCTGGCGCCCAAGAAAAAGGGCTGTGCTGCCTGTGGAGCAGTTGTTGTTGACATTGAAAATGGGAATGCCCCTCATCCCAAGCTCATAAACCACCCGCTGCCCACACGTTGAATCGCCATACACATAGCCCGCATAGACTTGCTCGATCTTTTCGAAACCAATCCCTGCATCCTTCAGGGCCTCGCGCATCGCGTTTGAAGCCATGACCACATAGTCATCGCTCGCCCCTGGCTTTTGGAATTTGACCATCCCTGCACCGATCACGCACACCTTCCGCTTCATTGCGCCTCCTTCTTTGCTTTGAAAGCATCACCCACGAAGCACCTGTGAATAACCTTCAAGCCATTTCATCTTTTGGACAAGGCGAATATCACCGTCGATGCGCATCTTTCCCTCCTGGTAGAGGCGGCGCATCGATACCTCGCCGCGAACCAGGCGCCCAAGATCGCGATCTTCTATCGATACCACCGCAGAGGGAGAAGGCAAAGATCCATCGATCACTGCACAGGAGACTCCATCGAATTCAAAGGTGTAAACCGCCTCCGGATCTCGCACGCGCAATTCAACCTTGCCCTGTAGATCCTTGGCCTCAAGATCCCCTTTGGCAAAAGCACGACGCAACTCCTCGATCAAAGGTCGTGCATGCGACTGGGAAGGTGTGGCTTGTGGGGAAAGCTCAGGTTTTGCTTGGGGAGCAGAGGGTTCTCCTCCTTCAAGGCGCTTTCGCATCGCCGCTTCGACCTCTTTGGGATCAACCTTGCGCAAAAAATCGAGCTTTTGGCTTGCAGCCACATTTCCAGATATCTTCAAGCGGCCGCTGGTAAAAAGCTTCATCGCATCCACCCGCCCTGTACACATGTCGAGAAAATCAGAGGCACTCATCTCAAGAATGCACTGGGGGCTAGGGCCTTCGCCCTCCAGCACGGCCCCGTCTCCGCTTGAAAGGTCAATCGTCCAGGTCGAGTCGGGATCTTTCAATTTGAACTGGTACACGGTTTTTATGCGATCACCGCTTCCGGGGTTCTTCTTCAAGAACACCCCAATCGCCTCAAAAATATCAGCTGGCACAAGGCCTGCCTGAGAAGGAGAAGCCGTGCCGTTCTCTTTTGCCTCAAAGGATTGCGTTTGCTCTGGGCGATTTTCCTCTTTTGGAATTTCTGAATAGAACTCAAGCGCTGCATTTGAGATGACAACTTTGTTTTTTTGTTTGCTTTTCACTCGAAACACAATGCGATTGTCCCCATCTTTCCACATTTCTGTGATAATGCGATCTCCGGGATAAAGAGGCTCGACAAAGCGAGCCCTTACGCTTTTGAGATAACGGGGGTCTCGATTTGGAGCAAAGCGCCCAATCACGTGGCGCACTGCATAACCGAAAGTGCAAAGGCCATGGAGAATCGGTCGCTCAAACCCAAAAGCACGAGCAAAATTCGGATCAGCGTGCAGCGGATTCCAATCGCCAGAAAGACGATAAAGCAGTGCTTGGTTTGCACGGATCTCTTGCTCGACCACCGCATCGGGTTCGCGCTCAGGTGGTAAATTCAGGTTTTTTTCGTCTGGTCCTCTGTCTCCGCCCCATCCTCCAGCACCGCGCACAAAGGTGGTGATTTCATTTTTAAACAAGCGTTTGCCAGAACTGGCATCATACGAATTGTATTCAGTCACAATCACGGCCCCTCCCTTTTTACCACCATCTGATCCTTTATCGTAAATCGCTTTGATTTTGGCTTTGTGAATGAGATCTGCTTTAATGGGAAGTGGTCGATCGAGCTCGAAGTATTGTTCTCCGTGTAAAATTCGTTCGAAGCCAAAATTCAATCCAGGCACTTTTTTGCCCTGCTTTGCGAATTCAAACATGCAGTTGATCGCTGGAACCACCGCAAAACTCGGGAGTGGCACAAAATCCGGGTGCATCTCGTAAACGTACCGCAGTTCGTTTTCATCCACTGGATCCTCAGCGGCCCCTACCCCAAGAGCATATAGCACCAAATCTTTTTGATCGTAACTTGAGTGCATTTCTGGATATTCGTAGCCAAGAGCCAAATCGACATCGATGAACTCGTTTCCTCCTTTGCTAGGACCAGCTTTAAGGTTTTGGACGATTGGTTCAAGTGAATCGACAACCGTGTTTGGATGTGCCGAATTCTCATCAAAGCGCGTAATCGTCTCCCAGTTGGCTTTAATGTCTTCCGCGCGCACTTTGCGGCCTATGCGGAAAACTTTCCCCTGGCTGCGTTCCCATCGAAGCTTCGAATAAAAACCACCTCCAAGCTCAAAAAGGCTTCCATTTTCTTCGCAGCTTTCATGGCAAAGCCAAACCAAAAATTCGCTGATGTATTCTGGTTTTAATACTTCAAAAAGATCTTGTGGCAGAACCGATTGAGTCAATCGAGAGGCCGCTACGGGCGCAATTGCATTCACCCTTATCCCATATTTTTGGCCCTCAATGGCAAGGGTGCGCATGAGCCCAACAAGCCCCATTTTGGCAGCGCTGTAATTCGCTTGGCCGAAATTGCCGTAAAGCCCGGCTGCACTTGAAGTGAAAATCACAACACCATGTTTTTGCTCCCTCATGATGGGCCATGCCGCATGCGTGCAGCGAAATGCGCCATAGAGGTGCACGCGATAAATGGCATTCCAATCCTCTTCGCTCATTTTTGCAAAAGACACGTCTCTCAAAATTCCAGCGTTGTTGATGAGCACATCGATGCGGCCAAAGTTTTGAATTGCTGTGCGGACAATTGCCTCGCCTTGTTCAACCGAATCGTGGTTTGGGACGGCAATGCCTCCCATGGCCCTGATCTCTTCAACCACCCGATCGGCAGCCTCTGAGGAAGCACCCTCTCCTTTCGCATTCCCCCCAAGGTCATTGACCACCACTTTGGCGCCTCGGGCTGCAAAGGCCAGTGCATGGGCACGCCCAATCCCATGCCCTGCTCCTGTGACCACCACCACTCGACCATCGAATCGAAGCTCGCTCATGGTGACCTCATGGGATGGATGAATCCTCTGGCCCTCTTGTGTACTGGTCAACCCCAAAATTGCTTTGCGGAAAAACAACAAAGCATTTGCCCAAGCAAGCGGCTTCCCTCATGGTTGTTCCCTTGCCACATCTGGCTCAACCGAGGTGCTCATGGCCCTTTCGATTGGGATTGTTGGCTTACCAAATGTCGGAAAATCCACCCTTTTTAACGCCCTCTCAGCCCGACAAGCCGAAGCAGCAAACTACGCCTTTTGCACCATCGAACCAAACGTTGGCGTTGTGCCCGTACCCGATGAACGCTTCGATGCGCTCGTCAAAGCCATCCAACCCCTCCGGGCCCTGCCTGCCACTGTCGAATTCGTCGATATCGCCGGCCTTGTCCGCGGCGCCAGTCGAGGCGAAGGACGAGGCAATGCCTTCCTCTCACACATCCGCGAAACGAGTGCGATCGCTCATGTTGTGCGTTGTTTTGAAGATCCAGAAATCATCCATGTCGAAAACCGGGTCGACCCGCTTGCAGACATCCAAACGATCGAAACCGAATTGATCCTTAAAGATCTCGAAACAGTACAAAAGAAACTTGAGAAAGCTCAAAAAGCAGCAAAAAGCAATGATCCAAAAGACAAAAAAGCATTTGCAACTCTCAAAAAGCTATATGATTGGCTCGATCAAGGAAAGCCAGCAAGGACATTGAATCTTGAAGATGAAGACGAGCAAGCATTGATTAGAGAATTGTTCTTGCTCACTCAAAAGCCTGTCTTTTATGTATGCAACATCAAGGAATCTCAAATCGGTAAAAACGATGACCCATTGATCGAACAAGTCAAAAAGTATGCAGCACAATCAAATGCTCCATGCGTTGTGATCTGCGCAAAGCTTGAAGCCGAAATCATGCAACTTCCTTCTGAAGAAAGAGGCGAGTTTTTGGCTTCTGCTGGGCTCAAAGAACCTGGTCTTAATGCTGTTATCCGCACGGGATATGCGA
>JANWYL010000039.1:0-3233 GCA_025056955.1 Sandaracinaceae bacterium
GGCAAGCAAGGCCATGGCAATAACAATCACGCTCCTTTCAATTTGGCCAAGCTGAATGAGAGGCATGACGTTGGCTGAATCCTGAGCGCTTTCCGTATCCAACGCATAGGTGATGCCGATGACTGCAATTGCTCCGAAGGTTCCGGCAGTGCCGCCAAGAACCTGAAGGCGCCCAAGGGTTCCCATCCAGCGGACAAGCCCAAAAAGCGAAGCCGCTTCTTTCGGACTGAAATGAAGGTGCGCAAGCAAAGGAGGATTCGGAGGGGGCACAGCTTGACTCCCTGAGCTCTCAAATGCACGGAAATTGAGCTAAGCCAAGCGCGTGAACATATTGGCAATCGAAACAAGCTCGAGGATGACAGGAATCGCAGTGTGTGTAGACGGCCTTCCTCCCTTGCCGATTCACTGCGAGGGAGGGGCGAGACAAAGCGAGCAACTGATAGAGTTGATAGAAGGGAATTTGCGCAAGGCGAACCTCGGCGTTCGCGATCTTGAGCTCATCGCGGTTGGGATTGGCCCAGGGTTTTTTACCGGTCTGCGAGTGGGCTTGGCGACTGCAAAAGCCTTGGCGTGGGGGCTTGGGATTCCTCTGGTAGGGGTCCCAAGCTCGCAGGTGCTTGCCCGAAGCGTCCAGAGCGATTGGTGCCTCACATTGATTGATGGGGGGCACGAGCAGCTTTTCGTTGCAGCCTACCAAAAGAGTCCAGAAGGACTCCTTGAGGTTTTGCACCCCGTAAGCGTTCGCCTTTCGTCTTTGGTTGAGCACGTTCAGGCCATGGTTTCTGAACACAAAAAAGACGCACACCCAGCTGCCCTCGTGAGCACTTGCCCTTTGCCTCAGGCGATTTCCTTTGCCTTGGAACAAATTGCCGGTCAAGTCTACCTGAATTACCCTGACCCCCTCGCCCTCAAAGAAGAGGCGATCGCGCTTTTTCAGAGGCGCGGCCCAGACGATCCCTTATTCATCCGGCCCATTTACGCTCGCGATGCAGACATCACCATCCCAAGGTCCCCTTGATGCCTTCTTCAACAAAGCCTTTGGGAAGTGGCTTTGCTTAATGTCAAGCCCATGCAATGACCTGCTTAGGCCGCAGACTCAAGCCCAAACCGATTGAGAGAACGATAGATTTGTTCGATGGCTCGAGCGCTTTTTTCCCAAGAATGATCGCAACGCATGGCCCGTTGGGCTGCATGCCGGAAAGCAAGGCGCTGTCGATAGCTGCCAAAAGCGCGCATGCAGGTTCCAAAAAACGCTTCTTCCGTGGCTTCGTCGAAGAGAAAGCCTGTTCCCGATTGCAAGTGAGCGTCGAGATCGACCACAGTGTCGGCCACAAGGCCGTGGGCCCTGGCAATCGGCAGGGCTCCGTAGCGCTGGGCCTGAAGGGCGATGATCCCAAATGGATCATCGAGCGCAGGGAGGATGCACAGTTCCGCAGCCCCAAGGGCGCGATGGAGAAGCGCGTCGCTGGCTTCACCATGTGCCACGAGACGGTCCGGGAAGCGTTTTGCCAGTTGTTTTACCCTTTCTGGCAGTGCACTTTCGCTCAGCACAACGATCGAAGCTGGCTGAAGCACCAACCGGTGGAGGACCCGCTCAAAGATTTCCTCATCTGGGCGATTCCGGAGCCAAGCGATGGTGAGGGGTAAATCACCCCTGATTGGGAGGCCCAAATCACGTTGGAAAGCATTCTTGTTGCGCAGCTTTGCGAGGCCACTCGTTCCCATCTCGATCGCATCAAAACGAACGTCCACATGGGGATCGCTGGCTGGGTTCCATATCGATACGTCAACACCCTCAGCAATACCCAAAAAGGCGCTGCCCCTGCTTCTCAACACACCCTCGAGCCCTCCCCCTCCTGCGTCGACCAAGAATCGTTTTGCCAAAGAAGGTGAAGGTGCAATCACGCGCGTTGAGTAGAGGAGACCTGCTTTGAGCAGGGAGACCTTGCCGTAAAACTCGACTCCATTGATTGCAAATTGGTCGCTTGTGAAACCCAAAACGCCCAGGAGATCCCTTTCAAAGATTCCCTTGTCTCTCAGTTCATGGACCGAAAAAACAGTTGGTATCGTTGCCAGCTCTTTGTCTTTTGAAAGCAGGGAGGGGAGCATTCCCGTTTGCCAGCCATAGTGGTGAATGACTTCTGGCAAAGAGCCGGCTTGGGAAGAGCGGTGGCGCAAGAGGGCAAGGACAGCCCTTGCGAAAGCACCCCACCTCAAGGCGCCTAGCTCGTCGGTTGATTGTGTGGGGAGGTGAGGAAACAACGAAGCCTCACCGAGAAAGGTGAGATCAACCCCTGCAGTGCTTCTTCCTTCATACACCGAGAAAACGTAGCGTTTTCCATCGACCTCCACCTCAAGTTGGGTCAGTCGGCGGGCGAGGTGACGCTCTCCAGGATCAATTGCACCCCAAAGAGGACTTACGATTTCAACGCCATGCCCCAAGCTCCGAAGCGCTTTTGCCAGGGCACCTGCAGATTCAGAGATCGAAGAACGGCCGCGATAGTGAATCAACTCTGGTGTAACGATCAGGATTTCCATGTGCGCGGCAAGGTATACCTGATGCAGTAAACCATGAAAAGGGGAATGTCCTAGCTGGCAATGTCCTGGGATTGGTGTTAATGCATGTACCGATGCAAGGTAAACGCGCAGTGGGTGAAACCGTGTGTGAAATGCTTGGTGCCCTTGGGGTGGTGCCGTTCATTGGAGCATGCGGGAATGAGGGAGGTAGGTAGGGGGAATGCCCAGTTGCGCACCGTCGTCTTTCACCCAAGCGATGCTGTGATTCCAAATCCAGAAAGGGGCTTTTATCGTTATGTTGAACTTCTTGAGGAGGAAGACCTGTCTTGGGTTCATGAGCAAGACCCTGAAGACACTTTGATTTTTTCTTATGTTCGCCTTGACGATTTTCGCTCTCAGCCAATCACGAGCGATTTTCTCAATCGCTTGCGGGATGCCTTGGCTCGGGTGAGGCGAGCTGGCTTTAGCGCAATCATTCGATTCGCTTACAATTTTGGTCCATACCCTCATTCAGAGCCAGACGCTCCTTTGGCCCGCATTCTCGAACACATCGCTCAGCTTGAGTCCATTTTGCGCGAAAATGCGGATGTGATCGCACTGGTTCAGGCAGGCTTTATTGGGGCATGGGGAGAATGGCACACCTCGACCCATGGGCTCGATATGGATCCAAATGCACGCCGAATGGTTGTCGAACGCTTGCTCCGTGCCTTGCCAGA
>JANWYL010000039.1:3243-16421 GCA_025056955.1 Sandaracinaceae bacterium
CACTCAAATCCGCTACCCTCACTACCTTTTTGAACTCACAGGTGGGAGCCCCATTGACACGTGGCGGGCTTGGAATGGGAACTTTGTGTCTCGCCTCGGTTTTCACAACGATTGCTTTTTGGCGAGCGAAACAGACATGGGCACCTACTTGGAAGGAGAGATTGAGCGTCGGAAGCGGGAGCTTGCAATCCATACCCTTTATGTGCCTGTGGGTGGAGAAACGTGTCGGCCATTTCCTCCTCGTTCCGAGTGTGCGAGCGCCTTGGCTGAGATGGAAATGCACCACTACTCCTTCATTAACCGCGACTACCACCCGGATGTTGTGGCTTCTTGGCGGATGGGTGGGTGCATCGATGCGATCCGCAAGAGGCTTGGTTATCGTTTGGTTTTGGTTGAGGCTACCCTTCCCCAGAGGGTGAGGCCAGGGTGGAGCTTTTCGTTTGCAATTCGTTTTCGCAACGAAGGTTTTGCTGCCCCCTTCAATCCAAGGCCTCTTGAACTCGTGATACGAGGGGCTGGAACAGAGGTCCATCTTACCCTGCCAGTGGAGGTGCGTTCTTTTTTCGGGGGCATGGAGCATGTTGTACGAGGGAGGATAAGTGTTCCAAGGAATGCACCACCTGGGGAATATGAGTTGCGCTTGGCTGCACCCTCACCCTTTGTTTCCCTACGTGGTCGACCGGAGTATTCGATTCGCTTTGCCAACGAGGGCACATGGGATGAGAGGAGAGGGGAAAACCGTCTTACCACCTTTTTGGTTGACCCGAATGCAGAAGGCGGAAGCAGCTCCGACTCAGACCGGTGGATGTTGATCCACTAAGGTGGTTGCATCACCATGCAATGACCGGAGGTGAAATGGTGCGTCGAGATCGGATTCTCCTATCTCAGATGGTTGTTGAGTGCATTGTTGGAGTTCACCCAGAGGAACGGGCTCAGACTCAACCTCTTGAGGTCGAAATCGAGCTTGAGCTCCCCTATCGTCGCAGAGTCCGTCGCTTGGGGGAAACGGTTGATTACGCGCTCGTTGCAAACCAAGTGGCTTTTTTGCTTGAAAACGCTCGATTTTTTCTGCTGGAGACAGCGGCTCGCGCAATTGCATCTTTTCTCCTTGCTCCACCTGCTCCAAATGAGTGGCGCTCACCTGTGGAGGCCGTAAGGGTGAAGCTGACCAAACCCATGGCTTTGGGGGGTAAAGCGGTCCCATCGGTGGAGATCCTCAGAGAGCAAGGTGATTTTGAGTATTTAAACGAGATCACTTCCTTTGGAAAAGCAGAGGTGATTTATGAAGCCAAGGGTGTTGGCATTTATCGCTTGCATGTGGCGCCTGGGAAGTCCATCCCCCTCCACGTGCACCATCAGATGAAAGAGTGCGAAATGGTGGTGACCGATGGGCTTCTTCTCAACGGAAGAAGGGTAGAGGTGGGAGAAGCCTATCGTTGGCCCAAAGGTTTTGCCCATGGCTACGACAACAAAAGCGATCATTGGGCCACAATCCTGTGCATCGATTCACCCAAATTCATCCGTGAGGATGAGATCGAGGTGAGGTGCGAGCCAACGATGCCAGCACCTGAATGGAGATGGAGGTGGAAATGAGGGTGTTGAGAACCCTTGTGACGGGAGCGAGTCGGGGGATTGGTCGGGCGATTGCGCTTGGGCTCAGTCGTTTGGGCGAAGTGATTGCCGTTGTGCGAAGAGAAGAGCAGGGGAGGGAATTGGCTGCGGAAGGCAAGGGATGCATCCAATGGATCCAGGCCGATCTTGCTGACAGGAAAAGCAGAGAAGGGCTTTTGAGGCGTGCCGAGGAGCTTTTTGGGCCAATTGATTCTCTGGTTCATGCGGCAGGAGTGGCCAAGCATCTGGGCCTGAATGCAACAGATTCAGCCTTCCTCTTGGAGCACATGGAGGTGAATTTTTTTTCTGGATTCGAACTGGCTCGTGATCTTGGGAGGGTGCTCGTTGAACGGAGGCAAGCTGGAAGCATGGTTTTTCTTTCAAGCACCCTTGTGGTGCGGCCTGCCTCTGGGACCTTGGCTTATGCCGTAAGCAAGGGAGCCCTTGAGGTCATGGTGCGCGCGTTGGCGGTTGAACTTGCTCCACATGGGATTCGGGTGAACGCGCTGCGCCTTGGGGCCTTCGATACAGAGATGCTGCGACGCAATCGAGAAGGCGATGATGAAGAAGAACGCCTCCAGAGGCTTGCTGCCATGCATCTCCTTGGCCGCCTTGGTGAGGCGGAAGAAGCAGCCCAGTTGGCGATACATCTTCTCAATGCAGGCTTTGCAACGGGGGCGATATGGACTTTGGATGGGGGGCTTTTGCTTGGACCTCCCGGTGGGCTTTAAAGCTGGTTCAGGGAGAGGGGGGTTGACACTGGAATGATGTCGGGAGATACAAGGAGTAAGGAGCATCGCCCATGAAGCAAGGCCGCCTCGCGAAATTCTCTTTTTCTCTTGCCAAGGCTCTGGTTGGCCTTGGTGCGGTGGTGTTTTCTATCGCCCAAGGGTGTGGGCAGCCCCTGCCTGAGGATCTGAATCCAAAGGCATCTCGTCCCGAGATGGAGCTTCGGGTCCTGAGGCCGATCAAGCTCACACCACAAGCCCGTCTTCCCGAACAAGACCCACGCCTCCGAGCGGTTGAGGTTGGGCCTGACTCGATTGTTTTTGCCTACGATGGCGAGCCTTTTATTCGGCTTGAGCCTGGGCACGTGATTGCAGGCGAGCAGGGGGAGAACGGTTACCTGCGCCGTGTGATCGATGTCGAAGAACTCGGAGGAGGCCGGATTTTGGTCCGCACTGAAGAGGCAGCACTCGACGAGCTCATTGAGGATGGCGCTTTTGAATTCAGTGTTCCCCTGGAAGTTGCGGATGTTTTTGATCCAACTCTTCCCTCCGATGGTGCATCCCCCATCGGTCCCACCGGAGAAGCACCGAACTTGGGTGTGGAAGCCCAGCCCCTCCGATGGGAGGAATCCCGGAGCATTGGCATCTGTACAGTTGGTGCTGGCGCTGAAATCAGGGTGAAGCCCGGCATGAGCTCAGGCTTGCGCTTGGATGCAAGGATTGATGTGAGCTTGCGAGGGGTACGGGCCCGTTTCATTGTGGTGGGGTGGGTTGAGCCACGTGCCACCCTTGAAGCGAGTGCAATGGCAAACTTCAACTGCGAAAGGGATGAACTGGTGCCTGAGCATTTGCGAAGGGGGATCGAGCTCCCTCAAATCCGCTTCACAGTTGGTCCAGTGCCGGTCGTGATCACCCATCGGCTTGTGCCCACCGCAAGCTTCAGAGCAAGCGGCAGTTTGGAGATCGGCCCTGTGAATTTGAATCTGCGTGGGCAGCTCCAAGTGCGTGCTGGGGTTGTATACGACGGAGGTTGGGAGAGGGTGTGGGACCCGCGCTTCTCTGCTCAAGCGACGCTTTCTGCTGAACGGTGTGGGCGCATCATGGCGAATGCAAATTTCAATGCAGGTCTTGAGTATCGGATGACGGTTTACGGAGTGGCTGGTCCCGTGGTGCGCCTTGGGCTTGAACTGAGTGGTCAAGCCGGAGGAGAACTGGCCCCCATGCGTCCAATGTGGTCGGGGCAAGCCGAGGGTTATCTCACGGGGCATCTCCGTGCCGAGGCACGGATCGCCAGCTGGTCGCTTTCTACTCGCGAGTGGCAGTTTGCGCGCGTGCGGCTTTTCCAGGCTTCTGCCTCAGGTTCTTTGCCCGCTTGCGGTGGAAGCCAATGCGTCAACTTGCTTTCGCGTTGTGTGGACAGAAACTCCTGCTGCGGGGCTGACATGAACCCCTCCATCCAGTGCATTGCCAAGATGTGCCAAGATACCTCGATGTGTGGAGGGATAGATCGACCCTGTGGCGGGAATAATCAGCGGTGTTGCACCGGGCTTGTGTGTGCTCGTCAATCGTCTGGTCCTGAGCGGACCTGTTGTGTTCCGAATGGCCAATCGTGCGATAGGGATGAAGACTGCTGTGGCAACATGCGCTGCGTTGGAGGATACTGCCAAGGCTTGATGAATGGGCAAGCTTGCTTCTCTGACTACGAGTGTCGTGGGAGCAGTGTTTGCCGGAATGGTCAGTGCTCTCCTCCTTCTTGATCAAATGAAAAGAGATAGGGCAAAGGTCCATTTCCAACTTTGAGCTTTATTCGTTGGTGGGTATGATCGAAGTGGGTAGGAAGGGGGGTTTTTGACGCTAGTCCCATAATTTGAGAGGGATATGGACATGGATGGGGGAAGGTTGTGGGTGGTGTGGAGGGCTTCCATTGGTTATGATGGGGGTAATAAAAGGTGATTCGAGGGGGTGTTGTGAACGCATTCGAAAAAGGCTTCATCCATCGGTTGATGGGGTCGGGGTTACCGGCCAGGGCTAGAGCCTGTGGTATTTCTTTTCCCATGGAGGGAAAGAGGCTTGCTTTGGGTGGGATAATCGCGTACCACCAAAGCAGGGGGAGAGCTCCGTGTTTTATGGGTGTTACATTTCACCATAATTCAGCGATTAAAGAGGCTGGGTGATTACCCAGCCGCCACTTACCTTGGGATCATTTGGGAGTGGGGGCCCTTTCTGGCAGGGAAGGGGCGCTTCTGGTTGAGCTCGGCCGCATTGGTTGATGGAGGTGCTGGGCCCCCCTGTGTTGCCCCCACCTTCCTTGAGGTTAGAGCAATGGTGGGGTAGCGAAACAACGCCCTTCGAAGCAAAACTCGCCAGGGCAGTCTTTGTTGGTGCGGCAGGGTTGACGCTCAACCCTTGTCACCCACTGAGGGATGTGGTTTGAGGTGCGAATGTTTTGGAAGGGGAGCCAAAATGGGGGGTAGAAGCCTTCTTCACCCCGCGCGGCGGCTTCTGGGTTGAAAGCAGCCATCCAGATCTGGGCTTGCTCGCCTTCGCGGAGGCGCAGGCCGTAAGCGCGGCGGCTCGTCCAGCTCAGCCAGAAGAGGGGATGCCCCTCGTGCTCATAGGTCGTTGGATCCCACTTTGGCCAAGAGTCTCCAAGGCCGGAAATCACATTGACCTTGCGGGCGGGACCACTCCCATCGCTTGGGATGATCCATAGCTCGGCATCACGCACAAAAGTAGGTTCATCGTCAGAGCCCATGGACCCGTCGTCCGAGCCCGTCGAATTGCTGTTTGAAGGGGAACGACAGTAGACGATGAAGCGCCCGTCGGGTGAATAAGCGGGGTAGTAATGGTTGACGTTGGGCATGGCCACAAGTTCACGCGGTGCACTCCAGCCTGAGCCCTCGCGATGGATCACAGCGATCCGCCCGCTTTTCACGCCGGGCACATCGTTTAGGCCAGCGGCTCTTCCCCCATCGTGACGGACAAAGACGATGTGGTTGCCATCGGGCGACCAGTCAGGCTGAGAGGCAGGCCCACCTCCAAGGCCCTCGGCCATGACAGCACCCGTCGAGGCGTCGAGGATTCGGAGGCCTCGCAAGGAGCTTGTGACGAGGGCACGGGCATCGGGTGAGAAGGAGAAGAAATTGGGCTGTTGTGGGAAAAAGTCGTTGTGGTTTCCAAGCATGAAAAGCCGATTGCGCCTTGCCACCTCAAAGACTTGGAGGGTGGTTGTGGGGAAGTCAGTGCCCACAGCGATTCGGCTTCCATCGCGAGAGAGGGCATGGCAGCCAACGCAGGTGCGCGCACCGGTTCGCCGCACATCGATGAAACGCTCGGGGCGCGCGCCAGGCACCCCAAATTCAAAGCGGTCGATCGAACCCTCGCCGGCATTCCAGTAATAGACACCCCCGCTGATTCCTTCTTCAGCAAAAAAGAGCGTGCGCTCTTCGCTTTCGTGCACATTGCCAGCCGGAGTGGCAGCACGCAGGCGATAGCGAAGGGCTTCTCCACGAGGTGCGGCATTTCTAAGCCTTTCCCATAGGCGAGAATCGATGGGGAGGATGCAGCCATCTCCCACCCGCTCAGCACAGCCAAAAATCAGTCGGAGGCGCGCAATGCTGCTTTCAAAGCGAAGCTCAAATGCTTCACCGCCATTTGGGCGAATGTGAAATTCGAGGCTCCGAAGGTTTGGGGGCAGCATGACGCGGTCAAAGGGATAGAGAAGCTCGGGGGATGGGCCTGGTGAAGCCTCTCGATCGAGCCGTGAGGCGATATCGGAATTGGCACCGGGACCAAGGGCAACTTCTTCAACACGGATGGTGATTGTGGTGGTTGCAACCATTCCGCGGTAAGAAGCAACCACACTTCCACGTCCTCCACGGCTCGGTGTGGTCTCAAGAAGAGGGCCCGAGAAGCGACCGAGCTCAGGAGGGGCGATGTTCCAGGTGGATTCTTCGCTCACTTCGATCTCCCGACCAGAAGATTCACGAAACCATGCCCGAAAGCGCAGGGATTCGGATGCGCCGGCTGGCACAAGGAGCACTGGATCGACTGGCTCAATGCGCAAAGCAGAGGGAGGTGGCAGTGCGTCCTGGTTTCCAGGGCCTCCGTCACTGCCCTTTCCGCCATCCCGCGAGCAAGCGCTTGCGACAAGTCCGCTCAGCACAGCAGCCCACCACAAAGCACTTGGTGAGCGATAGAGAGGCCGTGGTACTGAAGGGCTCATGGTAACACCTCTTTCTTATCATCCATGAAAAGCACCAAAACACGAATCATTCAACAAGGGTGAGGGCTGCTTGGAGAACTGGGAACAGCAATAGGAAACACGCCCTCCTCGTTAAATGGTTGTGTGAGCGCATGAAATGGCTGAACGCTCCCATGGGCGCTTGCCAACTTGGACGTCTTGCACCACTTTCAGCTTGATTGCATGCAAATGCAAAGATTTCGAGGCGATGAAACAATGGCAGGTTCTCTTGGGGTTGAGCCAGGGCCTTTGCATCCGACTAAAGAAAAAGAAGGAATGGGGGCGGCACGGCCAGGGGGAGGGGAATACGAAGCGCTGCGCGAGCCGCCGCCTCTTGCCAAAAGGATAGCCCTTTTTGTCGTTGTGGGCTTGATTGTTTGGCTTGGCGTTGCGCTTGGGAGGCGCATCGACGGGGCCATCCAAGACAAAAAGCGCATCGAAGCAGAGCGGCAGGAAGTGGTTGGGGGGGGAGAAGCACTTCCTTTTGTCGAAGCAGTGCATCCCGAAGTGGTGATGCATGAGCCGATGGTGCGAGTGAGGGGAGAGCTTGAGCCAATTCAGGCTGCTGACATCGGTTTTGAAGTGCCAGGTCGCCTTGCACGGGTTGAAGTGCGGCTGGGTGATGAGGTGCGCGCTGGCCAAATGCTTGCTGTCCTGGATCGCGCTTCGATTGGGGCACAAGCCCAAGCCAGCCAGGCGGCAATCGGGGTGGCTCAGGCCAATGTGGAGATGTTGCGAGAGCGGGTTGAGCTTTTGCGCGGCCTTGTGGCTTCTGGCGCTGCACCCGAGCGTGACCTCAGTGCTGCTGAGCGTCAATTGGCCATTGCCGAGGCCCAGCTGCGTCAGGCCCAGGCAGGCTTGCGCACAGTGTCGACGGCGGCCGAAGATCACGTGCTGCGTGCGCCTTTTGAGGGGGTGGTTACCCGAGTGCCAAGCGGAGTGGGGCAGGTGGTTGTGCCTGGAGTGCCAGTGTTTCGGATTGAGGATCTCCGTTCTTTTCGTTTGCGGGCGACGGTGAGCGAGGAGGAGTTATCTCTCCTTCGGGTTGGGATGGAGGCCCGCCTCGAAGGCAAAGAGGTGCGGGGGCAGCTCAAGGGCTTGGTTCGTTCTCTCGATCCTCAGAGCCGCCGGGCACCCATCGAAATCTTTTTCCCAAACGATGGGACACTTGTTGCCCATGCAGTGGTGCGAGCGTGGATGAAGGTGGGGGAGGCAGTGCGTGCCCTGCGGATTCCGGCCAGTGCGGTGCGAGAAGATCAGAGCGTGCTTGTGGTGGGGGAGGGGGGAATCCTTGTGGCCAAGGCAGTGCAAGTAAAGGCCGAGGGCCAGGGCAATGCGATCGTTTTGAGTGGGCTTGGTCCAGAGGACTTGGTGATCGTGCAGCCAGCCCGTTTTCGCCCAGGTGATAGGGTGCGCGTTCTCCCTGAGCCTCAGCAGGCGGCAATGGCGGAGAGAAAGTGAGCGCTGGTGAGGTGTGGCCATGACTCTTTCGGACGTAGCGATTCGCCGGCCTGTGCTCACCACGATGACCTCGTTGGGCATCATGGTGCTTGGTGTGCTTGGTTTATCCCGCTTGCCCGTGAATCTCTTTCCAAATGTCGAATTCCCAGTTGTTACAGTGACGACTGTGTACCCAGGGGCAAGCCCGGCAGACGTCGAGAGCGAAGTCACAAAGGTGCTTGAGGATGCAGTGGTTTCGCTTCCGGGTGTGAAAAATTTGCAGAGTTTTTCGCGAGAGTCGGTATCGGTGCTGGTGATCGAGTTCAAGCTTGATGTCAACATCGAAGAAGCAGCAACCCTTGTGCGGGAGCGAGTGGCTCAGACGAGGCGCCTTTTGCCGCGTGAAGCAGAGGAGCCGACGGTGGCCCGCCTCGATGTGAGCGCAGCCCCAATTCTGACCTATACCCTGTCGGGGCCAGTGGATCTCCAGGTGCTCAGGCGCTATGCCGAACAAGAGCTTGCTCCTCGCCTCGAGCAGGTTGAGGGAGTTGCCTCGGCGCGAGTGCTTGGCGGGCGCGAGCGGGAGATCCAGGTCGAGCTTGATCTCGATGCGCTTCGGGGCTTGTTTCTTACGCCACTTTCTGTGGTTGAGGCGCTGCGAAGCGCCAACCTCAATTTGCCCGCTGGAGCAATTGATGAAGGGAAGCGCCGGATTGCTGTGCGCGCGCTTGGCGCCTTTCAATCTGTCGAGGAGATTCGCAATCTCCCGATTGCCAGTGGCCCGAACGCCTCGATTGTGCGGCTCAAAGACATCGCCCAAGTGATCGATGGCTTTAAAGAACCCGAGGAGATCGTGCGTACCAACGGGCAGCCCGCCGTTGTGATCGAAATTCTCAAGGCTTCTGGCACGAACACGGTGGCGCTCTCTCGGGCTGTCCAAAAGCGCATCTCAGAAATTCAAATGCCCCATGGCATTCGGGCCAACCTGATCATCGATCAGTCGGAATTCATCCTCGAAAACACCCACGAAGTTGAAATTGCGCTTTTTTACGGCGGGGCGATGGCCATTTTGGTCATTTTGATATTTTTGCTCGATTGGCGGAGCACCTTCATTTCGGGGCTAGCACTTCCCACCTCAGTTCTTGGGGCTTTTGCCTTGATGGATGCCTTTGGCTTTAGCCTCAACATGATGACTTTGCTGGGGCTCTCCCTCGCCATTGGCCTTCTCATCGATGACTCGATTGTGGTGCGCGAAAACATCATGAAGCACCTCGAGCGAGGCGAGGACCCTGTCCAAGCAGCCCAGAAGGGGACACGGGAGATTGCGCTGGCTGTGCTTGCCACGACTGCCACTTTGTGTGCGGTTTTTGTGCCTGTGGCTTTCACTGGTGGGATTGTAGGCCAATTTTTTAGGGAGTTTGGTATCACGGTTGCCGGTGCAACGATCATTTCTGCATGGGTGGCATTCACCCTGGACCCAATGCTTTCTGCCCGCTTGGCTGTCCAGAAAAGGCAACGCAAAGAGGGATGGGTGAATCTGCTCACCAAGCCAATTGAAAAGGCCTACACCCTCCTTGATCAGCTCTATTTTTCGCTTCTTCGTTACCTGCTCGCCCGAGGCCATCGCATGGCTTTTGTGGCAATTGTTGCGCTTGGCATGCTTTTGGGCTCCTGTGCACTTTTGCCTCTTATGGGGAGCAATTTTGTTCCTCCACAGGATCGGGGGCAGTTTCACGTGGACGTGAGGCTTCCTCCGGGAACAAGCCTCGAGGAGGCCTCAAGGCTTTCTCTTTTGGCAGAGGAGGAAGCCCTCAAGGACAAGGACTTTGTGACGATCTACGCAAAGATTGGGGGGGCTGGCAAAGAGCACACCTTCACGTGGCGGGTCATTGCTCTTCCCAAGACCCAGCGGAAGCGCAGCCAGCATGAGCTAAAGGACGCCGTGCGATCCATCATCCTCAAGCACATTCCGTATGCTGAAATTTCAATCGCCGACCCAAGCATTGTTGAAGGCATTCGCGAGTACCCGATCCAGATCAACGTGGTTGGCGAGAACCTCGAATCCATCGCCAAGGTGGCTCGCCGTTTTGCCGATATTCTCAAGGGAATTCCAGGAACCAAGGATGTGGATGTGCAATACCAATCTGGTGCACCTGAGTTTGCTGCCAAAATTGATCGCGAACGAATTGCAGAGCTTGGGCTTCCGGCCGCAGTGTTATCGATGAATTTGCGAACAGCGATTGAGGGGGGCATTGCGGGCGTTTTCAGGGACCGATCGACTGATGAAGAAATCAACATTCGGGTCCGCTTGCGGGAGGAGGAGCGAAATGATCTTGACGCGATTCGCAGCTTGCCCATTCCTACCCCAAAGGGGATTGTTCCAATTGGCGATCTTGTGCGCTTTGAACCAGAAGAGGGGCCCAACGAAATCCAACATTTTCAAAGGGAACGGGTGATTGTGGTCACAGCCACTCCTGGCTCAAGGCCTCTTTCTGAAGTCGTCAGGGAATTCGAAGAGGCTGTTTCCAGGGAGAAACTGCCAGAGGGAGTACGCTATCTCCTTCGCGGCCAAGTTGAGCTCATGAACGAATCCAATCGCAACATGGGAATCGCGCTTCTCCTTGGCTTTGTGTTCATTTACCTCGTGCTTGCTTCGCAATTTGAGAGCTTCATGCATCCTGCGACGATCATGCTGGCTTTGCCATTGGCAATTGTAGGGGCGATTGTGGCTCTATTTCTTGATGGAAGCGCGATGTCGATGGGGGCCCTGATCGGCATCATTCTGCTTATGGGTTTGGTGACGAAAAACGGGATCTTGCTTGTCGATCATGCGGTCACTCGCATTCGCGAGCAGGGGCTTTCTCCAAAGCAAGCGATTCTCGAGGCGGGGCCCGCACGCTTGCGGCCGATTCTCATGACCAGTGGGGCGATGGTGCTGGGCATGTTGCCTACGGCTTTTGCGCAGGGTCAGGGGTCTGAGTTTCGTGCTCCCATGGCTCTTGGAGTGATTGGGGGAGTGGTGAGCTCCACGCTGCTTACCCTCGTGGTGGTTCCTGTTTTCTTCCTCTTTGTTGACAGATTGCGAGATTGGACCATCCGTTGGGTGCTTGGGCGTCCAAGTGGTGGTCCGCCGACAGAGTCTAAGCGCAATACTGAGCTTGCTGCTGAGCTTGTGCTGGTTTCGCCTCTTTATGCGGCAATTGGAATAGCGCTTTTCGCGTTGCTCCGGTAGTCTGTAAGCTTATGATGGTGGATTGGGTTGAGGAGCAGTGAGAGATTGAATAGCCAAAAGGGCAGAAGGAAGCGGCCAAATCTCCACTCCCAGCCTCATCAAGGGAAGTGGATATGGGCATGTCGGGAGGATGCAACGCAAGATCTCGTCGAGGACCTGGTGCGGGCCCTTGGCCCAAAGGGAGAGGCGAGAGCGCTTGAGGCTGGGCTTGTGGAAAGCAAGGGGGCGCCAATTGCGGATGGCAAAATTGATCTCACTTTCGCGCGGCAAGGTTTTCCATGTTTGGGTGTTTTTGAGCATCACGATCTTCAGGCCCTCGAGGGAGCGATTGCCGAGCGGGTGAAAACAGCACCTGCCTTCACTGTGCAGGTTTGGGCCCCAGATTCAGAGCCAGGCAACATGCGGATGCCTCTTTGTAAGAGGATCCAAGAGAGGCTAAGAGAAGCCCTCTCAGAGCGCGGCGATCTACCGCCTTTCGTCGAGCATCCCACACAAGGGGATGTGGAGTTGGTTTCAGTGGTTTTGCGCGAGGGGGGCGAATGGATTTGGGGAGCGCAGCGATTGGCTCATGCCCTTTCGCGTTTTCCTGGGGGAAGGGCACGGATGCGGGTGCCTGGGGCCGTATCGAGGGCAGCACGCAAACTGGAGGAGGCATTTGCTTGGCTTGGTGTTGCACCTGCGGCGGGCGAACGCTGTGTCGATCTCGGTGCAGCTCCTGGAGGGTGGAGTGAGCTTTTGTTGCGAAAAGGGGCTTGGGTCGTGGCGGTTGACCCGGCAAAGTTGTCTCCAAGCATTCAGGGGCATCCGCGGCTTGTTCACCACATGATGAGTGCTTTCAGGTATGTTCCGGATGAGCCGCCTGTGGATTGGCTGTTTTGCGATATGGCTTGGCGCCCGCTCGAAGTGGCCCAGCTGATTGCCAAATGGGGCCGCAGGCGATGGACACGCTTTGTGATTGCCAACTTCAAGCTGCCAATGCGAAGGAAATTGGAAAATGTCTACAGAATAAGGGCACTCGTTGAAGAAGGTGGTTTTCGCTACCTGCGAAGCCGCCAGCTCTACCACGATCGCGACGAATTTACGCTTCTTGCGATCGCCTGATCGGAGCCTGTTGTGCCTCCGAGGCCTCATTGTTGCGATGGGCGAGAAGAGGGCGAATGCTGCTTTTGCCTTGGAAAACACGTAAAAACTGACCCTGCTTGCTTTTTTGCGTTCTTTGTCTGGTCGAAAGAGTGGCTCAGGGGGCTTGCGACTGGAGCAAATGTTCAGTATTGTGTTTATGGAGAGAGCGATGGGGATAGGGCGCAAGGCCAGAGGGCTTTTCAGAAAACTTGGATAAAAACCGAAAACTGTTGAGAATGGCCATGGTTCTTGGCTTGGCTTTCGGATTGTGGCCTTTGGCTTGAATCGGGTGCCGTATGGGTGAGCAAGATGGAGCGCAACTCTTTTGAATTATTTGAAGTAAGCGTTGAGATTCAGGGTGCTGGAGCAAATGGCACTCGCCCTGCGGAAGGCGATCTCTTCCCTTCTTACGGGGTGCGTTTGCGGAGAGGTGGGGGAGAATGGGAGTGTTTTGAGCCTCTCTCATTTGAGAGTGGCATTTCCCAGCTTGCTTATGGCCTCGAGCATGTCAACCCCAAAAAAATTGTCGAACGGGTAAAAGCCAGCCTCTGCGATGGGGCCACCGAAGAGGAGTTGATTGAGCTGGTCATTCAAACTGCTGCGGCGCTCATTACTGAGCATCCCGACTACAGCCGCTTGGCAGGAAGGTTGCTGAGCCAGTCAATTTGGAAAGGGGCCCGCCAGCAGGGTATTTTGTCTTTTGGGGACTGCATTCGTTTTGGTTTTTCTCTTGGGCTCATCAATGATCGAATGCTTGCTTGGATTGAAAAAGAAGGCAATGCTTTTGATCAGGCGATCCAGC
>JANWYL010000003.1 GCA_025056955.1 Sandaracinaceae bacterium
TCTGCCCTCGTTGAGCAGGGCAAAGCCCAAGGCCTCATTCACGAGTCCCTGAGGGATTCGAGCTCTGCGCTCCGAGCACAGGCGCTTGTGCTTTTGCGCGAGCGCCCCCACCTTTTTAATTTCGACGAATCGATCGATCAGGACGTGAACCACATTTTGCAAAACGACGCCGAAAAACCGCACGTGATTCGCCTTGCCATCGAAGCGGCCCAAGCCGCTTGCCGAAGCCAGCTCCATCAAGGCCTGCGCCATGTGGTTCTCCGTGGGCTCCTAGAAGGTCAGCCGCTTGTTCTCGAGCAAAGCCGAGGAGCGCTCCAAGCCTGGCTCATGCTTCGACCTCAAGATCTCGAAGAAGCGAGAGCAATGCTCCGCCAGTCTTCACACGGCACAGCGCTGCTTCCTGTTTTGGAGGCACCCAAAAGGCCTTGCCAAATGCACCAGGGCTTAAGGCAAACTCCACTTCTCAGCCTTTTTCGCACCACCATCGGTGAAAGTCCAACATCTGAGGTTTTTCCATGAAGCGAGATTTTTATTTTTTCCAATGGCTTTGGTTGAGCATGGTTTTTGCGTTTATGGCATGCGATGGCGGCCCTGCAGACGACCTCGTGATCGAGGCTCTTCCAACCATCACCCCATCGCTTCCCCAAGTCCCTACACTCCCTCCTCCCCCCTATCCCATCCAATATCCCGATGGGAGCTATAGCGTTTACGGGATCAAGCGCAAGCTCAGCCAACTCATGGATCGTGAAGTCACAGTCACTGCCTACATTGCGGAGATCTACACCCCCCCTGAGTGCCCAAAGGGGCAGACCTGCCCCCCTCCTGTTGCTCCTCATCTTTGGCTTTCAGACGCAAAAGAACCCAACCCCAAAGCCCAAAGGTTGCTCCTTGTGGGCTATGCAGAAAGCCAGGCAGCAATCGAGGAAGCCATCGCCAAAGCCAAAAGAGGGCGGCCTCAGCCTTCTTTCGAAGAAACAGGAATCCCCCCCATCCCCACTGATTTTGCGCTTGGCAACAAAATCAAAGTGAGCGGGCGATTGACCCGCATCGCTGCGTCGGGCTTTAGTGCCTCTGAGGGGCTCATCGAATACAAAAAGCACGAAACGCTCGAAGTGGCAGCCAACCCAGCGCAAAGTGCCCGCGCAAGCCGATGAAAGCCCCAAAGCTAACCACGTGGCCGAAATCCGCTGAGGCGAGCAAGCTTTTCGTAGAGCGCCTGCTCCTCAGGGGTGATTTCAGAGGGCACGTGAATTTCAACAACTGCGTAGAGGTCTCCCCTTTCGCCATTGGGGAGGGGGTATCCTCTTCCACGTAAGCGGAGTTTTTTTCCCGAAGTGGTTCCAGGAGGGACCTTGAGCTGCACCCTGCCATCAGGCGTTTCGACCTCGACCTTGGCACCAAGAACAGCCTCCCAGGGAGCCAAGCGCAGGGTGGTGACCAGGTCATCGCCTTCAAATCGAAACAACTCATCAGGAACCAACTTGATCTCGAGAATGAGATCCCCAGATTCTCCCGTCCATGTTGGTGCACCCAGGCCCCGAAGCCGCAGCGCTTGCCCTGAACGCACTCCCGAAGGAATGTTCACCTTGCGCTTCACCACAGTGCCTGAAGGATCTGGGATTTGAATCTCCATCACCCCCCCCCGGAATACCTGGGTGATTGGAATCTCAACCACCATCCGTTGCTCCTGGCTTCGCACTCCCCCTGGAAAAGGCCCAGATCCTTGGCTCCACCCTCTCCGCCGAGGCCCCCCTCTTTTTCCCCCTGAAAAGACATACTCAAAAAGCGCTCCGAGATCACTGCCATTGAAAGAAAAGCCACCAAAGAGATCGCTCAAATCGCGAAAATCAAATTCCACTTCCCTCACATTCGGAGGTGGCTGCCTGCCTTCTGAAACGGCCTTCCAAGCGGCGCCATATTTGTCGTAAAGCTGCCTTTTTTTGTCGTCTCTTAGCACCTCGTAGGCCTCGTTGATCTCCTTAAAGCGCTCTTCGGCGTTTGGCTCCTTGCTGATGTCAGGGTGGTACTTTCGGGCAAGCTTTCGGTAGGCTGCCTGGATTTCATCCTTGGTTGCATTCCGAGATACACCGAGAATTTCGTAGTAGTCGCGGTAACTCACGCCACCACTCCTTTCTGCACCTTCAAGCAATTCTTCTTTTCCACTCGCTAAGCCTCCTTTTTCCAAATGCAACCATAGGGATCCAAAAAACAAGCGAAAGAACTAAGGCCAAGCTGAAAGGAATTCGAGCCCTTCCCCTTCCCCATAACCATAGATGCAATTCATGCACTGGATGGCCTGGCCTCCTGCGCCTTTTACAAGGTTATCGATGGCCGATTGACACACAAGCCACCCGCTCCTCTCATCGATGGTGTAAGAGAGAAGCACGCGATTGGTTCCGCGGATCCATAGCGTATCAGGGCAAGCCCCTGGGGTAAGCACTTCAACAAAAGGCGATTCCGCATAGCGTCGCTTGACGCACTGGCAGATTTTTTCAACTGTTGCTCCTTCTTTCGGTCGTACGTAAATCGAAGCGAGGATGCCTCGGTTCATGGGGACAAGGTGTGGTGTGAAGCACAGCTGAACAGGGGTTCTTGTCACCTGGCTTAGAATGGCCTCAATTTCAGGAATGTGCCTGTGTTCTCCAGCCACTTTGTAAGCCCGGAGCCCTTCGCTCACCTCTGGGTAGTGGGTTCGAGCATTCGGCTCTCGCCCTGCGCCGCTCACACCGCTTTTGGCATCGATGATGATGGGATTGGCTTCGATGAGCCCATCTTCGAGCAAGGGGGCGATTGGCAAAATCGAAGCTGTGGGGTAGCAACCGGGGAGTGCAACCACGCGGGCCATGCGGATTTTCTCTCGGAAAAGCTCAGGAAGGCCATAGACCGCCACTTGCCGAACTTCTGGATCTGGATCGTGCCCGTACCACTTGGAATGAAGGAGCGGATCCTTTAGGCGAAAATCTCCTGAGAGATCCAAAACCACCCGCCCTCGGCGATAGAGTTCAGCCACACAGCTTCCGCTTGCCCCGTGGGGCAAGCAAGAAAACACGCAATCCGCTTTTTGAGCAATCCGATCGGGGTCAAACTCAGACACATGCTTTGGCAGCCCACGATGCCCCCGCAAGGCAGGAAGAACATCCTCGAGGAGAGCACCCTTCTTTGAATGGCCTACAACTTCTGTGATTTCTACATGGGGGTGGCCCACAAGGAGCCGCAAAAGCTCAGCTCCCGTGTACCCTGTTGCACCCAGTACCGCAACCCGCAGCTTCTCCATGCCCTGAGCCTGAACGATCCCTCATCCAAGCGCCAATCGTCCGGGCAATTTTCGGGCAAAGACCGATCAACGCACCCTCAGCTTTCCCGCAATCACCCGATTGGCTTCATCTTCTGGACCTTCGACCACTTCGAGGCGATGCTCGCCAGCGAAAAAGCCAATATACATGGTGTAGTCGCCTGGCCTGAAATTCGCAGGCACCCTGAGCTCTTGACGGTCTGCGATGATGTCACCAGGGCTCCACATCCGAACGGCGTACTTGCCTCCTACAGGCTCATGGTCGCCATTGAGGCGCTGGCCGTAGCCATCGATGTGGAGAAATACCTGGTAGCCGCCAGAAACAGGGGCAAGGCAACGGAAATACCAGGTGATGGTAAAGAGCTGCCCCGGCCCCACACTGTCCCCCCTTGGCAATTCGAGATCGTAGCCGATGAGCTCAATTCTACGGTCGTAGTTTGCGCCCACTCGGTGCTGCACCTTGGGCACCTCGTCCAGCAAAAAGCTTGCAAGGTAGTTTTCGTCGGCCCTTCCAGGAATGGGCTGATTGGTTGCAAGAAGCACCCGGCCGCTTCTGGCATCCGCCACAAAAAGATGCCTTCCGCTTCGACTCCTATACGAGCGGTTGAGGGAAGCCAGCTGCTCAGCAGGGAAAACGAGCCATACCCTCGAAGGGCGAGCGAGAAAGGCAAGCGCTTCGATTTCAGAACGAATCGTTTCGACCTGGCCCCTGGCATAGTAGGCAGCCCCACGGCCGCTCGTAAGGTACTCCCCAAGCGGCTCATCCGGCTTGGCCAAGGCGTTGTAGGTGTCATAGACCTCGCGCGGTGAGAGATGCACCGAAACTTGGGCGTGGTAGCGGGTCACAAACCACAAAGAAAGCCCGTAAGCCATTACCCATACCGGCACGAAGGCCAAGCGCCCCAAAGAGGCCACCCAATTTGCAAGGAGACGAAGCCCAACCAAAAGCACCCAAAGCGCCAAGGGAGCAAAAAGCAAAGCTTCACCGATCCGAATCGCCAGTGAATTTGCCCCTGTAAGGGCCAAAATCGAAGCACCTCCGACCAAAGCCACCCCTGCAAGCGCCAAAAGCACAAAAAGCCCCAACCGTTTCGACTGCCGACGCAAAGTCAAGCCCAATCCACCCCCACCTCCCAACACCGCCGCAACCCCCCCAACCCCATTTACACTCCGAATGATCTCGCCACTTACGGCAAGCACCTTCTCATCATCAGAAAGAATCCCGCGGATCGATAGGTCCATCACCACAGCAACGACCCCCATCCCCATGGCCACGGCCAAACAAAAACCCAAGAAAATAATCCAAACCTGAAATGCGAGCCCCCTCTGCCACTGGTCTTGCAAAAAGCGAGATGGCCAAGCGATCGCTCGAAACAATTCCTTGGGGTTTTTGGTACCCAATGCCTGAAAAAAGGGCTCTGGATCGGCTGAAAGCTTGCTTGATAGGGCCAAAAAAGCGAAAAGCCCAAAAAGGCCAAGCCCAATTGCCCACCCCCCGCTTGGGTGAAAAGAATCGGGCAAACTCAGCGACGAAAGAAAAAGCCCGTTGAGCGGAGCGCTCGGATAGCCTCTAAAATCGCGAAACAAAAGACCAGAAAGAAGCAAAACGACCAGGCCTCGCGCCGGATACTCGATAAAGGCACCCTCTTCTCCTTTCCGCAAAAATGAAGCAATAAGCCAGGCCAGGCCAAAAAGGGCTAGAAACCCCACTTGCCCATAGCGGGCAATATAGATTGATTGAGACAGAAAGGCGAGGCCTACCCAGGCGAGGGCCGCAAGATCGAGGGCAAAAAGCAACCCCTCCTCTTCTTTTTCTTTTACCCCCTCCTTTGAAGACAGGGCCCTCCAACCCATCCACCCAAAGACGAGAGGAAGCAAGGCGCTCCAGGGAGCAAAGGAGTGAAAAAGCGCCTCGATGGGAACTTCAAAACTTGGCGCTGCTTGCCCACGAGGAACCCCACCCGTCCAAAACGAATACCCTTCGACGTCTCTGACCACAGCCCAGGCAGTGGCCAATGTCGCCAAAACCGCAATCCCAACGATCCCAAGCCGAATCGATCGAAGCCACAAGTTTTCTTGGCTTTTCCAAAGCCCAAAAAACCCAAAACGCCCAACCAACGAGCCACTGACCCCCAAAAGGGGTGGAAGCACAGCAAGGAGCACACCCCCTGCCAAGGCAGCCATGACCGATGCCAAAGCAAGGCCAAGGGTCAAAGCGATCACCGCCTTGGGCGCTTTCCACCTTTGAGAGGGCGGGTCGCTTAAAAGAGAAGCCAAAACGAAGACCGCTGACGAGAAAAAGAGCGCTATCGCTTCCCCCATCATGTGGCGGGCATTCAACAAAAAAAGCGGGCTTGTCCCTAAAACCAACGCGCAGTACACGCCCCTTCTGCGGCTTTCAGTCAGGCTGCCAAAGCCGTAGGCCAAAAGAAGCGTGGCGAAGCCAAAAAGCACATTTGGCAAGCGCCCTGACCATTCCTTGATACCAAACCATTTGAAAGACTGCGCGATCAACCAAATCCCGAGGGGAGGCTCGCTGAGTTCCCTCTCTTCCCCCTCAAGAAGGCTTCTGGCCGCATCCGCAGCACTGAGCTCCCAAGGATCCCAGATCCCATAACTTGGGATCCCCCAGAGCAAAACACAGGCGAGTGCCAAAAAAGCCACCCACGCGATCCGGTGGGTTAAAAAGCGAAAAAGCAATCCATAAGGCATGGGAAACCCTTCAAGCGGGCGGTGCTTCCTTGCAAAGCTCGCGAGCCTAGCTTGAAAAAGGCAAGGCGCCAGTCGGATCATCCACCCGATTGGATCCAACGCTTGTGCGTTGCACGAAGGCCCCCTTGCCTATACCTTCTTTCCACCCATATGAGCGCCGAGGAGCCTCCCTTTAAGCTCCGCCCGCTTCCCACAATTGAATTCCCAATTCTTCCCGAGGACATCGCTCGGGAGCGGCGCAAAAAGCTCCTGATTGGAAGCAGCATCATCACCTTGACTGGTCTGACAGGGGCTTTGTTTTTTCTTTGGCCAGGCATTGAACGCAAGGAGGTGCATGCGGCTGACCGTCAAGCGCAACCAGCCGTGCCGGCAGATCTGGGATGTGTGCCTCCCTCTGATGCGAGTGCTCCACCTCCCCCTCCCCCTTCGGATTCCGCCCCTTTGCGGGACCCGCCACCCCGCACCCAGAGCCGCCATCGCTTTGGCCAAAGCCCTGGCTTTCGACCAGCCCTTTTGAGTGCCGGCCTGAGTTCGAGCGAGGCCGATGCCGTGATCGCAGCGCTTGAGGGAGTGCTCGATTTTCGACGCTGCCGCCCGGAGCACGAAATCACAATTGAACGGGACAACGAGGGAGCGCTCAAGCGCTTTGAGTACCGGGCAAGTCCTGTCCAGATCTACGAAGTGCGCCGTGATGCCAACGGCACCTTCCGCGGTGTCCGTGTGGAAGTGCCCCTTGAAGTCACAGAAGCGGGGCATGGTGGCTTCATCACAGCTTCGCTTGGCGAGGCGATTGAAAGCGCAGGGCTTGGCAGGCAGCTCGTTGGCCCTTTTATCGAAGCCTTTGAAAACCGCATTGATTTCCAAAGCGATTTGCGGCCAGGCGACGTTTTTAAAGTTGTGGTTGTGGAAGAGCGCCTGAACGGCCTCCTTTACCGCTACGGCCAGGTCTTGGCCATGGAACTCCGCACCCAGAAAAAAGGGGTCTTGCGCTCTTTTTACTTTGCCTCCCCGGACGGCCTTGGCGATTTCTTTGACGAAAGCGGCCGCCCTGCCCAAGGAAGTTGGCTTCGAACGCCGCTCCACTACGATCACATCAGCTCTCCCTTTGATCCCAAGCGCTTCCACCCCATCCTTCGCCGGATCGTCCCTCATAACGGAATCGACTACGCAGCCCCCCCGGGCACGCCGGTTTGGGCCGCAGCCGCTGGTGAGGTGATTTGGGTGGGGGAACGAGGCCCAAATGGCAACCTGGTCTCGATCGCCCACCAGGGAGGCTATGTCACCCACTATGCCCACCTTCTCCGCTTTGCCCAAGGCCTTCGACGCGGCATGCGCGTGCGGCAAAAGCAGGTGATTGGCTATGTGGGCTCAACCGGTCGCTCGACCGGCCCTCACCTGCATTTCGCCCTTGAGCGGGATGGGCGTTTCATCAACCCAGCCACTGTTTTGAACATGCAGGGTCCGCCCCTTCCTCCTCCCCTCATGTTGCGCTTCCGCGCTGAAATGGGCCGCCTTCGCCGCCTGCTTGAAAAAATAGAGCTCCCGCCTCCTCCCCTTGCACTTCCAAAGGTCGAATCCAAACCCCCTCCCCCGCCCGATCCCATGGATTGAATTCGAAGGCCAGGCTTTGCGTCTACTCTTGTGTCTGCTTTTCCTTGAAAAATGGCAATGCAAACCGGAGCTTGCGCTTGGAAAAGGATTCGCATCGAAAGCCGCGCTTGGCTTTTGGGCTCAATGCGCTTTGTTTCAGCTGTTTCAGGTTTATGTGCATTGTTTCAGCACATGAAACAATTTTCTTTTTTTTCAATCGCTCTTTGTTTTGTTTTCTGGCCTGGCCGAGGGCGAGCCCAACCTGAGGCATGTGGAAGCGACTCGCTTGATGAGTGTGTAAAAAACGGGGAAAGGCTCGTTGAAAGCGATCTGCCCAAAGCGGTCGAGATGTTTCGGTATGCCTGTAACCGCAGCCATCCGCAGGGTTGCCTTTGGCTTGGCCTCCTTTTTGTTGAGGGCCGCGGAGTGCGTCGTGAACCCGAGCGGGCAGCGATTTTTTTTGAGACAAGCTGCACGCAGGGGGAAGCGAGTGCCTGCTTTGAGCTTGCAAAGCTTTTGGCCAGCGGAGAAGGCGGAAAGCTCGATCGGGGAAGGGCAGAACATCTCCTGAGAGAATCCTGCGATCGAGGGGTTGGAGCTGCCTGTGTTGAGCTTGCGCGCCATTTGGAGGAAGGAAGAAGCGCCGGTCGCAGCCAAGCAGAAGCGCTTTTGGAATCTGCATGCGCCAAAAGGCTCCCAGAACCTTGCGCCGCGCTGGGCCGCTTGCGGCTGAAGTCAAAACCAGATGAGGCCCGTGATCTTCTCGATCGCGCATGCCGTGGGGGCTCGCTTGATGCCTGCGTGACCCTTGCAAAGGCGATTGAAGAAGGCCTCGGAGCTCCCTCTGCGCCCGAGCAGGCAGCTCCCCTTTTTGAGCGGGCATGTCAAGGCCGTCACGCAGAAGCCTGCAACGCTTTGGGCACGCTCTTTGAAGACGGCCGCGGCGTTTCGCGCGATCTCGACCGTGCCTTTGCCCTCTACCGCCAGGCTTGCGCCCTCGATTTTGCGCTTGGCTGTAACAACGTGGCCCGCTTTCTCGAGCAAGGGATTGGGGTTACAGCCAATCCGCGGGCTGCAGCAGAACTCTACCGCAGGGCCTGCGAGGCAGGTGCAAAGGTTTCGTGCACAAACTTGGGCGCAATGCTTGAAGAAGGCGCGCCAGGCCTTGAGCGCGACCCCGAACGCGCAGAAGCCCTGCACCGGGAAGCCTGTGAAGCGGGCATTCCGCTCGGCTGCTATCACCTCGCCTTGCGCCTTGACGATCCCGCTCGACCAGTTGCCGAGAGGCGCCGGGCCATCGATCTTTTTAGAAGCGCCTGCAGTGCATCCATTGCGAGCGCTTGCACGGCGCTTGGATCGAACTACGAACGCGGCCGCGGTTTGCGCCAAGACCTCAACGAAGCAGCCCGCTTTTACGCCCTGGGGTGTCGAGGAGGGGACCACATCGCTTGCGTCAATCTCGGAATCCTTCGCGAGGAAGGGCAGCCCCCGAACCCCGGAGAGGCTGCCAAGCTCTATGAACACGCATGCCAAAACGGCGAAGTGGCAGGCTGCACCCGCTTGGGGCTCCTCCTTCAAAGCGGAAATGGTGTTCCCCAAAATGCGGAGCGCGCTTTCACCCTTTTGAGCCAGGCCTGCGAAAGGAATGACCTTCGGGCGTGTAACGGCTTGGGTTACGCGTACGAGAGGGGCCTCGGAACGGGCGTTGACCTTGCCCAGGCCCGCACCCTCTACCGGAGGGCCTGCGAAGGTGGGATGTTGAGGGGATGCTCGAATTTGGGAGCGCTCCTCCTAAAGGGCGATCCCACAACTCCCCCCGACCCCACCCAAGCAGCCCAGCTTTTTGAGCGCGCTTGTCAGGGTCGGGCCGCAATCGGCTGCGCCAACCTTGCTGCCCTTTATGAGAGCGGGACTGGCGTTCCCCGCGATCCCGAGCGGGCCAAAGCCCTTCGCCGTGAGGCCTGTTCCCTCGGCCACAGCCGCTCCTGCCCATCATCTGGTGAAAAGTGAAATACCAAGCACCTCAAAAACAAGCATCACCAAATACCTTCACCAACCAATGTCCTCACGTTCACCTTCAGTTGCACCTTTGCCTCAAGAATCCGATGGCTGGAAATCCCAGGTACAATCCCTCCTCGCGCTTTGCAATCACCCGCTGCTCCGTGAGTTGAACTATCCCTTAACCCTTCTTTCAACCCTCTCCCATCCTCCAAGTGTTGAAGACATCGACACCCTCTTTTCCCCACTCGCCCGCGTTCGCTTCATCCTCCAACACCCATCTTCTCCAAGACCCAAAAATCCAGCCCAAAGCTATGACGGCTTGATCACCCTCTGCGCTTCTGTTCCAACTCGCCCCTATTCCCTTCATGACTTGGCCAATGCCATGATTTGGTGCATCTACCCAAAGGCCAAGCGCTCCCTGCACAAGCGTCAGTTTGAAGTCCTTGTCCTCGATGCACAAAAGGAGGGGAGGGTTTTCCCCACCCGCCGCTCGAGGCTTCGCGATCTTCTCACCATGTTTGATGAGGGCGGTGCCATCTTGCGCCTCGATCCCCTCCCTTCCATTCAAACACCCATTCGATCTTCTGAGGAGCTCTCCTCGATAATCAACCAACTATCCAAAGAGCTTTTCCTTTTTGGCCACGCGATTGTCGAACACCTGGTGCTTTCACCAAACTTCCTCCCCTCCATTCGTGTGAAGGTGCTGCTTGTGCCGGGGGTGGCTTGCGACCTCGACACCTATCTTGCCAATCTTTTTGCATCTGAAGATGCAGTTCTGCGTGAAGCCATGGAGCTCCCAAGCCTTCGCCTCGGTGATCTCGCCCAGTGCCAGGAATCTCGTGGAATTGGCCTTGGCTTTTGAGTTTTGCTAGAGCCTTTGAGCTCATGGGAAAAGCGCGCTCAACTGGATCAACCGAAAGGATGCCTTGGGCCTTCGCATGCCTTTTCTGAAAAGATGGGTGCTTCGATTGGTTGTGGCCCTTGGAGGCCTTTCTTTTGGCTGCGGGAGCAAAGAAAGCACTTCGCCAGATGCCTTTTCCCCTCCCCCTGATGCATTTGTGTCCAAGGCCCCACCTCCTCCTTCAGGTCCTCCCAAGCGCATCTATGTCAAGCGCTTCCTCGCGCGCGTGTTTGCGGCACCCGATCCCAAGGCCAGTCGCATTGGATACCTCCGCGCAGGTTCTGTGCATCAAGCCAAAACGAGCGAGCCGGTTGGTCACGAGGGCTGCCGGGGTGGTTGGTATGAGCTTGAAGTGGGGGGCTTTGTGTGCAGTGGGCGGGAGGTGATCGCCTTCGAAGGCCGAAAGCTGCCTGAACGCCCTCCATCGCAGCCCGATTTATCCAGCGAGCTTCCCTACCGATACGCCAGGGTTCGCCGCGATTTTCTTCCCCTCTATCGGCGCATTCCCACCTCTGAAGAAGCCGCCCGTTACGAAAGCTTCCGGCAGCCCCTTCCGCCTCCTGATCCAACGCAGCAGGGGGCTCCAAGCGGCACCTCTTCTCCACCTCTTCCCGAAGAGCCAGACCCCATGGAGTACATCGTCCCAACCCTTTCAGCCCTCAAGGGCAAGCGCAACGAGCTTGTTCTCCGGCGCGTTCTTCGCGGCTTCATCCTGGCAATCGATCGCGAGATCGAATCCTCGAATGGACGTCGCTATTGGAAAACCCTCGCAAACGAGTACCTCTCTTATAACGGCATCGAAAGCCCAAGAAAAGAAGCCTTTATCAGTGAGGGCTATTTTCGCGGTGTGGTCTTGCTTCCAGAAGGCGAAGGGCCTGGGGATTTTGGGCATATCCACCTTCCCCCCCCGGTTGGCTTCGTGATGTCCTCGAATGCCTCGGCCTATCGCCGCGATGGGAAGGGGCACCTTCAACGCCTGCGGGGCCCAGGGTATCGCGCGCCCATTTCCATTGCAGGAGAACACGAAATCAACGGAGTGCGTTACTACGAAAGCCGAGATGGACTCCTCTTTCGGACAAGCGATGTGAGGGCCATTCCCCTCGCCACTCAGCTCCCTCAAGGGGTTGGGCCAAATGACCAGTGGATCGACATCGATCTTTCCCTCCAAAGCCTTGTGGCTTACGATGGGCTTAAGCCTGTTTTCGTCACGCTCGTCTCAAGCGGCAGGGTCCGTGACCCCATGGATCCACTGCGTGATTTTCGAACGCCAACTGGCCTCTTTCGGATTGCGAGCAAGCACATCACCCACACGATGGATGGCGATCACGCAACCGATGGCCCTTACGCCATTCAGGAAGTCCCCTACGTCATGTATTTCCAGCTCGCCAATGCCCTCCACAGCGCCTTCTGGCACAACCGCTTTGGCCGCCCCCGTTCTCACGGCTGCGTGAACCTTTCCCCCCGAGACGCACAGTGGCTCTTCCACTGGGCAGGGCCCCGCCTGCCTCCAGGATGGCATGGGGCCTACCCGCACGAAAGCAACCCTTCCGCATGGGTTTACGTCCACGGCGAAACCCCAGAAGGCTGAAGCCTTCCTCTGTGGTAGAAGGCATAGAGCCATGGTTGAAAAGGTCCAAAAAATCTGGATGGATGGAAGCTTCGTCGATTGGGACAAGGCCACGGTCCACATTCTCACCCACACCTTGCACTACGGCGTTGGTGTGTTTGAAGGCATCCGATGTTACGAAACCCACGATGGCCGAAGCGCTGTTTTCCGCCTGAGGGAACACATCCGCCGCCTCTTTGACTCGGCGAAAATCTGCTCGATGTCCATTCCATTCACCCAAGAAGAAATCATCGAGGCGTGCCTTGAGACGATTCGCATCAATAAGCTCCGCGAGTGCTACATCCGCCCAATCGCTTTTATGGGAGACGGCGCGATGGGCCTTGGGGCGGTCAACCCCACCCGCATCGCCGTGATCGTCTGGAAGTGGGGAGCCTACTTGGGTGAAGAAGCCCTCCAAAAGGGAATTCGGGCCAAGGTGAGTTCTTTCACGCGACCTGGCCTCAACATGCTCATGTCGAAGGGCAAGGTGGTCGGCCATTACGTGAATTCGGTCCTCGCCAAGCGTGAAGCCATTGCCTGTGGATACCAAGAGGCGATTCTGCTCGATGCCCAGGGGAAGGTTGCAGAAGCATCTGGCGAAAACATCTTTCTGGTGCGCGAGGGAGTCGTCCACACCCCTCCTCTTGGAAGCCCCATTCTTGCAGGGGTCACTCGCGATTCCCTCATCACCATTCTCAAAGAAGACCTCGGTATCCCCCTCGTCGAGCGGGAGATTGCGAGAGACGAACTCTACGTTGCTGACGAGATTTTTCTGTGCGGAACTGCCGCTGAGGTCACGCCTGTGCGCGAGGTCGACGAGCGCCGGATTGGAGAAGGCTCCCGTGGCCCCATCACCAAACGCCTCCAAGATCGCTACTTTGAAATCGTGCGCGGTATTCGGCCCTTGCGCCCGGAATGGCTGACTTACGTTTAGCCACACAAGGGACTGGACAAAGGCCAAATCCGTGGAAGAATTGAAGTGGGCCCATAGCTCAATCGGTGAGAGCTCCCCGCTCATAACGGGGCGAGTCTCGGTTCGAGTCCGGGTGGGCCCATTTCATGCCCAAAAGAGTGTGAGGACACTGTGAGCGATGCCTTATATGCGCTCTTTGAGCTTGTGCGAATCGATGAAAGCGCCCGCGCAATCGATGAGAAGCTTCGCAAAATTCCCCAAGCGGTTGAAAGCGAGCGGAATGCGATAAGGCGCCTTGAGGCCCTGGTAAACCAACAGCGGAAGGCCCTTGAAGAAGCGGAGCGGCTCTTAAAAGAGCAAGAGCAGGAGGTCGCGGCCCGAAACGAAGCCTTGGGGAAGGCCAAGTCCCGCTCGGGCCGAGCGCAAACGCTTAAGGAATTCGAGGCATCTGAACGCGAAATCGAATATGCGAGAAAAGCCCTTAGAGAGGCAGAAAACCATCGGGATGCCCTAAGGGAGCGCGTTCAAAAAATGCGTGAGGCGCTTTCCAAGGCCGAAGAAGAGCTCAAAAAAAGCCAAAACGAGCTTGCAAAGCGCGAATCCGCCCTTTCAAGCGAGATCGATTCCTTGCGCAAACAATACGAGCACATCACCAATGGCCGCGACAAGTGGCTTTCCATGATCCCTCAAGAAGTGCTGCGCATCTACGAGCGCGTTTCAAAGGCGCGCGTTCCGGCCATGGTTGAAATCAAAAACGGGGCCTGTAGTGCCTGCCAAATGGAAATCCCCCCTCCTCGCTTTCTTCAAGCCCAAAGGCGCGAAGTGGTCCAGTGCCCGAATTGCCATCGCTTTGTCTATTTAAGGGAGGCCCTTGAACGCCTTGAGCCCTTCGAAGACGATGGAGAATGATGAGGGATTCGAGGGATGTGGCAAAGAAGGGAATTGGCTTTTGCGTCTTTGGCTTGGTATTTTTGCTCAATGCCTGCTTGATCGATCGCGGCCCCCTCCCAATACGCCCCGATCCTTCAAACGACACTGGAATTGATGCGTTCTCTTCTGATCGCGCCCTTCATCCCGATCTTTCTCCCAACGATGTCGTTGATGTCATTCCAAAAAGCGATGCCTTCTCAGGCGACGGGGAGGGCGAAGATGCTCCTTCAGGCGATACCTCAGTGGACGATGCCTCGATTGACGCAAGCCCCGACACAGCCCCAAGCGTCTATGTTGACGCAGGCCTTGACGCAGGAATCGATGCAGGTCAGGACGCAGGCATAGCTGATGCCAGAACCGATACAGGTCAAGACGCAGGCACCGATGCAGGCCAAGACGCAGGCACCGATGCAGGCCAAGACGCAGGCACCGATGCAGGCCAAGACGCACGCATCGATGCAAGTCAAGACGCACGGCACAGCTGATACCGGAATCGACGCCCCTCGAGATGCCTTTCTCGATGCCTGCGATTTTTTGATGTGTGGTCTGATCGCTTATTATCCATTCGACCCCGACCGCCCCCTCGAAGATAGAAGCGGAAACGGCCATCGCCTTACTCCAACAGATGATGTGAGCTTTTCTTCTGGGATCGCACGCTTTAATGGCGGCCGTCTTTCGGGAGCGAGCCCCCTGCGCCTCAACCAAACCCGAAGCATCGCCCTGTGGGTGCGGCCAAGGATGATGGTAGGGGGTGGAGCACGCATGGGCCTTGTGGACAAGGAAAGGGCATTTGGGTTGTTCATATATGAAGGCCAAGCGCCTGAATGCCGTGGGTTTGGAATTGAAGGCGTCCGCGCAAGTGATGCGGGAGTGGAGGTCGGTCGTTGGACCCACCTCGCCTGCGTTCGGGAAGATGGGAGGCTTTGCATCTATGTAGGCGGGGCTCAGCAGCGTTGCCAATCGACTTCCTCTGATCCTCCATCCTCAATGCATCAACTCTTCCTTGGCCAAGATTCACCCGATGGAGGTGACGCTTTTTTTGGCGATCTCGACGAAGTCCGGCTTTACGACCGGCCCCTCTCTGCAGGTGAGATTGGAGAGATGGCCACGCGCCCCCCTCCTTAGTTTCCCTTGCCCACAAAAAAGAGATCGGCTAGGACGAGGCGCCACAGGCAAGGGCGATGAGTGCCTCGACGCGAATCCGCGCTGTAAAGGGCATGCACGACGTGCTTCCCCAGGCGATGGCCAGGTGGAAGCGGGTGGAGGCGCTTTTTCGCGATCTCGCCGAGCGCCATGGGTATGCCGAAATCCGCACCCCCCTCGTTGAGCCCACATCCCTCTTTGTGCGCTCGATCGGCGAAAGCACGGACATCGTCGGAAAAGAAATGTATAGCTTCGTCGATAAGGGCGAAGACTCCCTCACCCTTCGTCCCGAAGGCACAGCCTCGGCCGTTCGGGCCTATATCGAGCACGAAATCCACGCCCAAGAAGCCGTCACCAAATGGTACTACATCGGACCCATGTTTCGGCGCGAGCGCCCGGCCAGAGGGCGATACCGCCAGTTTTGGCAAGCCGGCATCGAATGCTTTGGCGATCCAGGTCCCTATAGCGACGCCGAGGCGATTGCCCTTTTGGTCGAGGTATTGCGCGCAATTGGCCTCTCAGAGCTCGAGGTCGTCGTGAATTCAATTGGCTCTCGATCAAGCAAAGAGCGCTATCGCCAGGCCCTCGTTGAATTCCTCAAGCCCCACAAGGAGGCCCTCTCCCTTGAAAGCCAAAGGCGCCTTGAGACCAATCCCCTCCGCATCCTCGACTCCAAAGACCCAAAGGACCAAGCGATTTGCAAAAATGCTCCTGCGATTTTGGATTTTCTTTCTGAACAAGATCGGGCGCATTTTGAAAGCCTTTGCGAGCTTCTGGCACGCCTTGGCATCGAAAGCCGCGTGGACCCCCACCTGGTCCGAGGCCTCGACTACTATTCCCGAACCCTTTTTGAAGTGCGGGGCAAGGGTGGTGAACTCGGTGCGCAAAATGCGCTCGCCGGAGGCGGTCGCTACGACGAACTGGTGGAGGCACTCGGTGGGCCGCCAACTCCAGCGATTGGCTTTGCCATGGGAATCGAGCGCATCCTTTTGGCATGCGAAAACACGCAAGAAGGGCCATCCCTCGATGTGTGGGTTGCAACCCCAGACCCCTCCCTTCTCCCCTGCGTCCTTGAGCTTCTCACCCTTCTCCGCCGCGACGGAATCCGGGCAGATGCCGATCTCAGAGGCACTTCGCTTCGAAGCCAGCTGCGCCGGGCCCAAAAAAAAGGAGTTCCCTTTGTCCTTTTGCTCGGTCCAGAGGAAGAAGCCAAATCCACCTTTCGCCTCAAAGACATGGAAGGCCACAGCGAAGAAGAAATTCCGCAAAGCGCTCTTTTTTTTGAGCTCAAGCGCAGGCTTCCAAAGCGCTCTCCTTCCGCCCTCTAGGGGTTGGCTTTTTGGCCTCGCATCCATTCTGCTTTTCATCCTTGTGCCCGAGCGCTTGGAAGCCCAAGGCCCTCAGTCTGTCAAGAGGGAAGGTGAAACCAAATCCCCTGGCGAAGAAGCTTCTCCCCAGGCCATTCCACTCACTCCCCAAGCCACAGATTCCCCTTTTTCCCTCTTCCTTCCCCCCCTTTTAAGCTATGAGGAAAGCCAAAAAGGAAAGTCTCTCACCATCTTCCCCTTTTTTTACCTTCGTGAGTCTCATCGCTCAAAAGAGTTTTTGATTCCTCCATTTTATCACCGTGAAGGTGATGATCCGGTTGATGCCCTCTTTCCACTTTTCTTTTGGCTTCGGGGTCAAAAACACCACACCCTCATCTTTCCTCTCTTCTTTCACCTGGAGAACTCTGAGGGCCACGACTGGGGGATTCCTCCCCTTTTTTGGAGCGGAAGGCGAAAGGGAGGTGCTTTTTACGATTTGGCCCCACCTTTCTTTTTTTCGTGGGGGGATCGGGAGCAATCGCATTGGATTGCAGGGCCTGCCTACCGTTTTTCAAGCCTTGAAGACGAAAGGTGGGGTCTATTTCCTTTCATCTGGGCGCGGAATGCCAGAGAAGAGGAATACCTCTTTGTTCCGCCCCTTTTTTGGAGGTGGCGCAACCCAGAGCTCAAGCGCACCCTCACCATCATCGCACCATTTTACCATCACGAAAATGAAAAGGATCGTTTTTTTGGTTTATTTCCCCTCTTTCATCTGAGTGAAGGAAATGGCTCTCACTCCCTCACCATCCCCCCTCTCCTTTTCCACATTGAGGATTCCCCCCATCTTTTGCGTCTATTGAGCCCCCTCTTCTTCTATGAGCGGAGCAAAGGGAAAGAAACCATCGTTTCATGGTTCTATCAACGCCATCAAGGTGTCACCCTCTTTGAAGGAGTGATTCCCTTCTTTGCGAATTTTTATGATCCCCGGGATGCGTCGCGCATCACCATGGTGACGCCGCTTTTTTGGAATTGGTCAAGCCCAGCAGAAGAAAATTTTGTGCTGCTTCCCCTCTTCCTTTCCCTCCGCGAGCATGGGCGCACATCCCTTTGGCTTACCCCTCTTTTTGGGCATCATACGAATCTGGAAAAAGGGGATGAAACGACGTGGATCTTCCCATCCATTCAAATCTCCCGCTGGCATGATGGGGACGCATTCAACATTCACCCGATTTTCTACTTTGAAAGCGTGTCAACCCACCGCTTCACCGTGATCAACCCCATCTGGTGGGATTTTGAGCATTTCGACGAAAACAAGCGCTACACCGTGCTTTTTCCCCTCTATTACCGAGTCGTCGAAGGAGTGACGGAAAGCCAGGTCACCCTTCCAATTCCAACCTACTACCGAAGGCGAGAGTGGAAAAACGAGGGCCAGTGGGAGTGGGAGTTTCATCTGGCTGGTCTCTTCGATGTGGGTGAGAAAAGCCAAGGTGAGCATTGGTGGAGGCTCTTGTATGGCTTGATTGGGTGGGAGCATCGGCGAGCCCATAACCGTTTGTGGCTCTTTTACCTTCCAATCGATTTTCCACACCCTGTGCAAAGCACAGGAATTGCAAAAACGCCATAGGGTGCACAGAAATTTCACCGTGACCGGCATCCTACGCCCCAATCTCTCACCGCTCCTTGGCTTTGCAGCCAGCAGAAGTGCGAAAGCGATCTTCCCCTTCTTGTTGAAAGCAGCCTTTTTTACTGGCAAATTTTCCCTCAACAATTTTTTGATACCAACTCCCAACGCATGCGAGGCCTTGAATGGAGTACCCTTCCTTGGTTAAGTTGCATGAAAAATTTGGGTTTGGGTAGGGTTCATGAACAATCAGAAGGAATTCCCTCTCTCTGATGAAGGAGACGAGAGGCTTAGCCGGGCAGTCGAAGCGGTGGCTGGCCTTGATGACGATGCGGCCCTCCGAAAGATCCGAAGGAGGACGAGTTGGTTTGGGCGCATCCTCGCCATTCTTTTCGTTGGGGGGGGTGCACTGCTTGCCTTTTTCGCCTGGGAAAGGCACGTGGCCTACGAGCAAAGGTGGGACGAGTATCAGAAGGCGCGAAGAGAAGCTCAAAACGTTGAGGATTTCCTTCAAAGGATTCGCGCAATTTACCCAAAATCCACCTTTCAAGACGTGCGCATTCAGATCCTCGCAAAATTTGGCGAGTACAAGGACGTGCAGGCCTTGCCTTTGATCATTCAAGCGCTTGATGAGCCTGGTCCAGTGCGCACTCAGGCGGCCCGTTCGATTGCCCAAATCGGCTCGCCTGGTGCAGATTCGGCAAGGCCAGCGCTCCTTCGGGTCCTTGCGGAATCGAAGGATCCTGCAAACCGCGCTGCTGTGGCCTGGGCCCTTGCGGTGCTTGGAGAATCGAGCGCAGCAGATGCAATTGTTGAGGAATTCGCCGCTGGGCGCCTCCAGGGGCAACCGGGCTTCGATCCACGTGTGGTCGCTCGGGCAGTTGGCGTGGAGCGCCTTTCAAAGATGACCAAGCACAAGGAAGTGAGCGTGCGGGCCCTTGTGGCCCAAGCCCTCTCTGAGGCAGGTGGCCCAGAGGTCGTATCCCCCCTCATCGAGCTTCTTTCAGATGAAGACGATCAGGTGCGCAAGCAAGCGGCTGCGGGTTTGGGCCGAGTTGGAGACACTCGGGCAGCAAGCGCGCTTTTTGCAGCCATGCAACGCAACCCATCCATGCGCCTCCAGGTTCTCGATGCGCTCAAGCGCTCAACCAGCGCAAAGGGCCTTGCGCTGTTGCTTCGCGAAGCGAGCAGCGACGAAGCGCGGCGGGATTTGGTGGCGATGATCCGGGCAACCCACGATCCTGAAGGCGCTGAGGCCTTGGCCTCGATGTTGAGCTCCAAGGACGAGCAGATCCGTTTTCAGGCGAGTGCAGGCCTTGCAGAACTTGGAGACAAGCGAGCACAGCCCTTTCTTCTCGAGTTTGCCAAGGGCTCGGATCTCGATCGTGCGCGAGACGCCCTCGATCTCCTTTTTTGGGTTTCATCTCCCGAGGTGGTGCCTGCCCTTGCCCCCATGCTAAATGACGATGCCTTCATCGCAAGGAGAGCCGGCATCATCAAGGTGCTTGGCCGTTCGGGTTCTGAAGAAGCCGGGCGGTTGCTCATGCGCGAAATCGATGGAGACGACGCAGGGGCGGCAGCGATCGCCTTGGCCGAGCTTCGCTACGAGCCTGCTTTTCAGCACTTTTTGCGGGCAGCCCCTCGGCAAAATAATACGCCATTTAACCAGCACGCCGGCTTGTGTGGGGATTTGCTTGAGCCTGATTTCAAAAAGCGCACGGCAGCCGTGCGGGGCCTTGGGCATTTCGGACGCCCTCAAGCGGCCCCAGTGCTCATGGCCATTATCGAAGACACGCAAGACGACCTGCGCCTTCGGAGTGAGGCCGGCCTTGCGCTTGGGGCTGTGGCCGATGAGGCGATTTTGGCCAAGGTCATCGAGAAGGTGCGCGCACCGCAAGGAGACGAGGCCGCAAAGCGCTTCTACCTTGCCGCCCTTTGGCAGCGTCCAAGCAAGGCCCTGAGTTCAAAGCTTTTTGAAATCGTGGCCGATTCCTCACTTTCAGCCGATCTCCGCTTACCTGCGGCTGTGGCCCTTGGCTACGCCGCTGACCCCGCCTACGAAGAGCGCTTGGTCGAGCTCCTCAGGCAGCCACGGGTTGCAGATGGTGCTGCCCTGGCCATTGCCCTTGGCGGAAGCGAAGCGGGCGCAAAGGCCTTGCTCCAGGCCCTAAGCCAAGACAGCGAGCTCCGGACGGTGATTCAAGATCTCTTCCTCAAGCCAACCAACGACTGGCTGAGCCTCGTGACACGCACCCTTTGGGATTCAGGGCAGATCCATAGGAGGCTCATCGTTGCAGACATTCTTCATCGGGGCGAAGGCGAAAACCGATATGGCTTTGCGTGGACTGCCTTTATCGCTCGCCTCCAGGCGGGATGGAATGGGATTGAGGGCATGAATCCAATCGAAATCCGCAAGCGGCTCTATCAAGATTTGCGAAGCGAAAACACTGCCCTTCGGCCCCTCATTGCCCGGACCCTCGCTGCGATGGGCGAAATCGGTCTCCTCCTTGCAGCCAGGGATGCAGGTGGTCCTGGCTCTGAAGAGGCGCGAGCCCTTCTTATGGAAATGAATCGCCCTCGAAGCGACGAGGAAGCCCAAAGGGCTTTGGGGGGGATTGTGGCCCGCTAAGGGTTTGCCCATGGAGCAGCCCAAAAAAAGCCAGGCACCTGCGCTTTCAGGCGAAATCACTTGTGGCTTTCATGCCTCGCGGGCCCTCATTGAAATTCGCCCTCAAGCGATTTGGGAGATCTTGGTTGATTCCACCCAACGCCATTTGCTCGAAGGGCTCCCCCCTCCCCTCAGGCGCTTGGCCAAAGAAACCAGCACGATTGAGCTGAGCCAAAAGGCCGGAACCAGCCTCCACGAGGGGGTTGTGATCCGAGCAGCACCGCGGCATTGGCTCAAAAGCAAAGAGCTCATCGCTTGCCTTCGATCTGGCCCAAGTCCCTCGCTCTTCGTCGCGCTCGACCGTGTGAGAAACCCTTACAACATCGGAGCAATCATCCGAAGCGCTGCCTTTTTTGGGGTCGAGGCGGTGATCCTCGGCTCGCTTGCCCCCCACACCGGCCTTTCGCCCGATGCGATTCGAGTGGCAGAAGGAGGCGCAGAGCTTGTGCGCTTCGCAAGGACCACGGATTTGGCCGAAACCTTGAATCGTTTGCGGGACAAAGGGGCACGTGTGTGCGGCGCCGAAAGCGAAGGAGGCGGAGGAGCTGAAACAATTCCCAAAAGCACCCCTCTCGTTTTCGTTTTTGGCCACGAACGCGAAGGGCTCTCAAAACGCGTCCGCGAAACGTGCGATCTCATCGTTTCGATCCCGCGCCGCACCGCACTCGCCTCGCTGAATGTCGCCGTTGCTGCAGGCATTCTCATCCACGAGATGCGGCGCCCTCCCCTAAAAAACCAAGGGCTGCGCCAAAAGCCGGCCTCGTCGCAATAGTCATGCGCAAAAGCGATCGAGAATCGCGCGCACCCGAAGCGCGCTTTCGCCCATCCGGAGGCCATACCAAGAGAGGTCTCTCCCAGCAACGAAGCAAACGCGCAGGCCAAAGGAGCGAAAAAAAGCTGCCTCCTTTTCGGTGAAGGGATAGGGCTCGTCAGGAAGAAGCACAAGCTCAGGCGCTCGCTCGAGCACCTCTTCGATGCGAACCCGCGGATAACGCGTGTCCCTGCCTTCGGCCTTTTTTTCGTCTGGAGGAGCCAACCCCAAGTCGGCAGCAAGGGGATAGCGCCGCTTGCGATCGCCAAAGATGTTGTGGCCGCCCGCAAGGTCCAGCATATCGGCCATGAAGGTCTCATCGTTAAAGGTCATGAGCGGGTCAAACCAAATCGGGCAAAAAACCCTAAGAGGCCTTCTGGTTTTGCGCTGGGCTTCGGCCTGAGCCAGCTCCTCCTCCATCTGCGCGATCGCTTGCGAGCTTTTGGGGTCGATCCCCAGAAGCTCAGCGATGTCGTAGACCAAGGCCCTCCCCTCCTCAATGGTTTTGGGAAAGCTCACATGCACGGGAATGCCCTTTTCTTCAAGCTTTCGGACAATCTCAGGGGTGTTTTCTTCCTGATTCGCAAACACAATGTCCGGACGCAGGGCCTCTATCGCTTCAACCTTGGCGTTTTTGGTGCCGCCCACCGTGGGCACGGCCTCGATTTGCCCCCGCGGCTCCACACAATACTCGGTGCGGCCCACAAGCACCTCCACACCAGCAAGGAGGGCAATGGTCTCGGTTTCGCTTGGAACAATCGAAACAACGCGTTTTGGAACATGTTTCAGCTCAATGAAACGCCCAAGCGCATCGACCACAGGCCGCATGTTTCCTCCTTAAGGGGATCCTACTCGAGCGAAGCCACGTAACGCTCGTAGGCCTGTGCGTCCATCAGGTCATCAAGCCAGCTCTCAAGCCGCACAAGAAGGAGCCAGCCTTTTCCGTAAGGGTCTTCGTTCACAAATTCGGGATGTTCAAAGAGGGCTTCGTTGACCTCGACGACTTCTCCAGAAAGAGGGGCGTAGAGGTCGCTCACTGCCTTGACAGATTCGACTGTTCCAAAGCTCTTTCCTGCCTCAATCCGGCTTCCGACTTTAGGAAGATCGACGAGGGTGATTTCTCCAAGCTGGCTTACGGCGTGAGCGGTGATCCCGATCCTTACGAGTTCACCCTCGCTTCTCGCCCATTCGTGTTCTTTCGTGTATTTGAGGTCTTTGGGGTACTGGTTCGACATGCTTTCCTAGGTTGATCCCCAATTGGAGGAAGTCAACGTTGCTTTTTAAGCTTCGTCGCTTTTGCGCTTTCTACGGTAGAAGGGCTTTTGCACGATTTCGGCCTCGATCAGGCGGCCTCGGATTTCAATGCCGATGCGCGCTCCCAGCGAAGCCGAATCGGGAGGCACGTATCCCAAGCCGATTGCTCCGCCAAGGCTTGGCGAAGGAGCACCGCTTGTGACCCTTCCAATGGCTTGACCCTTGACCTCGCTTTCGCCTGACCAGGGATAAATCGCATGGCCGTGTCTTGCGATTCCCCGACCCACCATCTTAAAGGCCACAAGCTTGCGCTCAAGGGGCTGAGTGGAAAGCCGAAGGAGGGCCTCCTTTCCGATGAAGTCCCTCTCCTTCTCCAGCTTAACGGTCCATCCAAGCCCCGCTTCGAAGGGGTGGGTGCTTTCGTCGATTTCATTCCCGTAGAGCGGATAGGCACATTCAAGGCGCAAAGTGTCGCGGGCGCCAAGGCCGCAAGGCACAAGCCCCTCGGGCTCGCCTCCGGCCAAAAGCTCATTCCATAGCCGCGCTGCATCTTCCGCATGGACAAAGAGCTCAAAACCATCTTCACCCGTGTACCCCGTGCGCCCCACAAAGGCCCGGCAGCTGGCAATGATCCCGTCGTGGCAGCCAAACGGAGGCAAATCCAAAATGGCCTTCTCGGTTCTTGCGTGCGCAAGAACAGCAGCCGCCCGCGGGCCCTGAACGGCAAAAAGGGCCGTATCATCGGAACGATCGGCAAAAACGAGTTCTTTTTGAGCGATCCAGCGGGAAAGCACAGCTTCAAAGTGGGCCTTGAGCTTCTGGCGGTTTGCGGCATTTACAACCACCAAAAAGCGCTCCTTTGCCCGCCGGTAGACGATGAGGTCGTCAAGGATGGTACCCCTTTCATTGCAAGCGAGGGTGTACATCGCACGCCCAACGGGCAGCTTGGAGGCATCACCAGTCAACAAGAGGTCGACGGCCTCCTCGGCTTTCGGCCCTTCGATGGTGAACTCACCCATGTGGGAGACATCGAAAATTCCAGCCCTTTCTCGCACCGCTTTGTGCTCCTCGATGATTCCGCGGTACTCAAGCGGAAGCTCCCACCCTGCGAAGGCGACCATTCGAGCCCCAAGGGCACGATGAATCTCATCGATAAAGGTCCGCTGCAAAGAAATGCGCTCCACCCTTTCACCCTGTTCTGTCTTTTTGGATTTTTCAATCCCCAAATGCTTTACGCATCGCTTGGGCCAAGCTTTTCGGGCGCTTTTTCAAAACCCAAAGCGGGTTAAACTCCTCGGGATGCCGAAAACGCGCCTGCGTTCGTTTTGGCTTGTTTCGATCGCTTTCGTCCAAGCCTGCTACGGAGGGGGCCTCCCGGAAGGCTGGCGCCAAACCCCTCCCGGAATTGGCCCACGCGTCGTTTGGAACTTTTACACAAAAGGCCTCCCCGAACTCCCCCTTCCCAATGATGTGGCGACTTGGCCCGATCCGAGCTCAGCGACAGGGAGGCGCATCAATGCAAGCGAAAACGCGCTCACAAAACTTGAACGCAACCTGCGGAAGCACTTTAACCTTCTCGACGGATGGGGTACCTATTCCCCAATCACCATCCCATTTGATGGGCCGATAGATACCCAGTCTCTCCTCCGGAGACAAGGACCGGGGCGAATGCATGCCCGCGACTTCCGAGAGCATGCGATTTATCTCATCGATTTGGAAAGCGGCCTTCCAGTTCCACTTGACCTTGGAAGCGGAAGCCACCCCTACACCACCCTTCGGCAAGGTGGATTTTTTGACCACGATCCGAGGGGAGACGAGCTTAACCTCCTTTTTGAAAGCGTTGAAGAGGATTTAAACAGAAATGGTGTTCTCGATGTGGGTGAAGACAGCGATTTCGACGGGGTTCTCGATCATCCAAATACACCAGATGGAATTCTCCGAGGCACTCCCCTCGAAGGTGTCGATCGAATGCTTTGGTTTTATGAGCGTGAAACCAACACCCTGGTTTTGCGCACCTTTGTTCCCCTTTTGCCCCGCCGAAAGTATGCTGTCGTTCTCACCGAGCGCCTGATCGGTGCAAATGGCCACCCGGTGCGTTCACCCTTTCACGTCGTGCATCACCCATCGCAGGTGTGGGAGCTTGCGCGCTTGCCTGAGATTTTCAAAGCCCATCCTGAGCTTTATGGTGATCTCGCAGAGCTTGGTTGGGACGGTGTGGCCTTCGCTTGGTCTTTTAGCACCCAGTCAACAACCGATGAACTCGATGCGATCCGAGATGGCCTTGATGGGAAGGGCCCCTTCGCTTGGCTTGCCCAAGCGATCCCTTTTGACGCCGCTCCCCTTCCCCTCCAGGGAGGGGGGCGCTGTGGGGATCCTGGGCCAAAGGCCTTCATTGCGCCTGGAGAGCGGGTGCGCTCCATTTTGCGCCGGCTGGCTTCTTTTGGCTTTGGCCTGAGCGAACAAGCGGCCAAAGACTTTGAAAACAGCTATGCACGTCTTTCGCACGTGGTGGCCTTGGTCTTTGAGACACCTCGTTTTCTTGGCGATCCCGAGAAAGAAAACCTGGAAGAGGCCTTTGATCTCGATCTTCAAAGCGGAAGGGCGCGCTGGCAACGCGAAAGCGTGCGCATGCTGCTTCTCATCCCCACTGAGACGGCCTCGCAAAAGCAGCCCTTTCCGGTCCTGCTTTACGCGCATGGCCACACGACAAGCGCAGCTGAAGTCTTGCTTTTTGGAGGCTTTTTCCTTCAGCACGGGATGGCAGTTGCCGCAATCGATGCCCCAGGTCATGGGCTATCGCTTTCACCAGCCCTTGGCAGCTTGTTGCGTTCGCTCCTTTCGAGCGAATGCCTTGAAGGGCTCGCCCGCGCGATTCTTTTGGGCAGAGCCCCCGACCTCGATGGAGATGGCGCACCAGACAGCGGTCCCCTCTTTTGGACGGCCTACGCAGCCCACACCAGGGACTCGGTGCGCCAGTCGGCCATCGATCAGCTTACCGCCCTCCGTGTGCTTCGCGCCTTTAACGGCATCCGCCTTGCCAAGCCCCTTCACCTTCCGCTCCCTGTGGGAAGAAGCCTCCTTGGAGCAGGCGCACCAAGCCATGTGGACTTTGATGGCGATTACAACCGCGATGGACGCCCGGATCTTGCTGGCGATTTCGATGGAAACGGTGTGCCTGATCTCGGTGGGCCGGCTGTACCTTACCGCATGGCAGGAACCTCAATGGGTGGCATCTTGAGCGCTCTCGTCGCAGGGCTTGAGCCAACCATCGATGCCACCGTGTCTTTTATCGGAGGTGGAGGGTTGGGTGATATCGCCATCCGGACGAATAACCCAGTCGTCCGAGCGGCCTTGCACCTGCGCATCATGGGCCCCTTTGTGGTCACAGAAAGGGGGGGAAATCCCCAGCAGAGTGCCTGTCGATCGGATCAGTTCTCTGTCCAAGTGGTGGGGGCCTTCCTCGGAAGGGAAGAAAAGAGCGAAATCGCCTGCGTGGATGGAGATCTGCTTGGGCCTCGGGATGTGCTCCTTGTCCGCAACCTCTCCAAAGGCCTGGTTGGGTGTGCGGGAGCAACCAAAGGTGAAGCCGGCCGATTTCGTGTAGCCATTCCCTCTGACATTGGGGACAGGTGGGTGATTGAAATCTATCGCGATGCCCTTGGAGCCGTTGATTTTAGCAATTGCAAGTTTTCTCCTTCGCTCCCTCCAGCAAGGGTGATCGATCGGTGGGAGTCAGCACTTGCGCATGAGGAATGCGAAAGGTGTTCAAGGTGGGGAAACCAACGCATGGCTCCAGATGATCCCCTTCGTTCCCCAGCTGAGGGGATGGCCCTGCGCAGACAAAGCCCGAAGCTCAGGAGGCTTTTCACCTTGGCCCAAGCAGCACTCGAGCGAGGCGACCCGATCAACTATGTTCGAAGGGTTTTTCTCGATCCCATTTCCCTCCACCCAAGAAGCCTGCTCATCATTCCAAGCGCAGGTGATCCGGATGTTCCCGTCTCGACGGCTTATTCCCTTGCGCGTGCAGCAGGGATTCTCCCCTTTTTACCTGCGGATGCACCCCCCCACCTCACACCCTACCGGGCCCCATCAACCTTCGAGGTACGCCATGGTTTTGCCTCTCCAAATGACGTGCTCATCGCTTGGCATGCGACCGAGGGAATTGCTCGATTTGGGCGTCACCCAGTTCCCGGTGCGGCTTTTTTCCTTGTTGATATCGACGATCTATCCGATGGGCGCGCTGCTTTTCGAACGAGTGATGGCAAGGGAATTCCAATCAAGCAAGGAGGTGTTCAACCACCGCGGCTTTCGCCACCCCTCCGATGGTCACGGCTCTCCTCGCCCCTTTGGGACTCAGATGGAACTTGGGTTTGGGAATACCAGCGAGGTGCACCTACCTCAGCGCTCGTCACAACCTATTTCAACCCCTATGGCGCCCATGCCCCATCCACCCTTTTTGACCCAGATACACCCTTTGACGCCCCTGTTTACACCTTTGGCCTCATGGGGAGATATCTCTCAACAGGAGGCCGAGACATCCCCTACTTGAGCAACCCAAGCGGGCACCATTGCCTTGAGGATCTCTCTTGCCCTTTTTTTGAATCTGCCCCTTGATTGTGACGATGGGTGAGGAGCAAAAGGGATCAAGGGAAGAAACGCTCAAGCTTTTAAGGGAGCTAAGCCATGCCTTGGTTCAGAGGATGGCAAAGGACCCGATGATCGGCTTCTATTTTGCCCATACCGATCTTGAGCGCCTGGCAAGGCTTGAGTTTCAACACCTTGCGCGGCTTTTTGGCTTCGATATCCCTTACGAAGGGAGGCCTCTTGAAGAGGTCCACTACCCAAGGCGCATCTTTGAGGGCCATTTCCATCGCCGCCTCGTTTTGCTGAAGGAAGTCCTTGAGGAGCTCGGCGCGCCTTCTGAGATCCGCAAGCACTGGCTCGAGATGAGCCTAAAGGAAAAAGATCGCATTGTGCACCCCCACAAGGGTGCATGTGCCTAAGATGGGCCTTAAGGCCGAGATTGCCCGCCTGCACAAAGGGGTGGCGAGGGCAGAAGCAGTGTGTCAAAGCCAGCCAGTGTCTCATCGGGCTTGGCACGCACTCGAGGCAAAAGAAGTACTGAGCCTCCTTGGAAGCAGGGAGGAAGGGCTTTCGAGTGAGGAGGCAAGAAAGCGCCTCCTCCGGGATGGGCCCAATCAGATCGAGCCAGCGGATGGCCTGAGCTGGCTTTCAAAGCTCCTCCGGCAATTCATCGAGCCTTTGGTTGTTGTCCTCATTGCCTCTTCCCTGCTTTCGCTTGCGCTTGGCGACACAGTGGATGCGCTTGTGATTGGAATTGTCGTGATCATCAATGGGATCATTGGATTTGTCCAAGAATTTCGGGCCGAACGGGCGATCCAATCCCTCGGACGCCTGCTTGTGACAGAGGCTTCCGTGCTCCGTGACGGTCGCCCCCAGCGCATTCCAAGCGCATCCTTGGTGGTTGGGGACATCGTCTTTTTGAGCTCGGGTGATGGCGTCCCTGCCGATATCCGTTTGCTTGAAAGCAAAGAACTCCTGGTCGAAGAAGCTGCGCTGACCGGTGAATCGGTACCGGTTGAAAAATCACCCGCGCTTCTCCCCCAAGAGACAGCCCTTCCCGAAAGGAGCAACATGGTGTATGCGGGTTCGGCTGTGGTGCATGGCCGGGGTCACGGGGTGGTTGTCGCCACGGGCAAGGAAAGCGAGGCAGGGCGAATCGCGAGGCTCATGAAAGAAACCAAGGGGATTGAAACACCGCTCACCAGGCGAATCCGCCGCCTCTCCAGAGCCCTCGTCTGGACTGTGCTCGGGATCGCTTTTGTGCTCTTTGTGATCGAGCTCCTCCGCGGAAGACCTCTGGACGAGACCTTCAACGCAGCTGTGGCTTTGGCAGTTGCAGCCATTCCCGAGGGGCTCCCTGCTGCAGTGACTGTGCTCCTTGCGGTTGGCACCCAAGCCATGGCCCGCCGCAACGCCCTGATTCGGCAACTGCCTGCCGTCGAAACCCTTGGGAGCACCACGGTGATCTGCACCGACAAAACGGGAACACTCACCCAAAATCAAATGACAGTCACAAGCGCTGTGATTGGAAATGAGTGGGTGGAAATCGGAGGGGTCGGGATGGACCTCAAAGGTGATTTCTTGCTCCGTGGCGCTCCAATCGGCCATTCACCTGGTTTGATCGAAGTTCTCCGTGCAGGTGCATTGTGCAACGAAAGCCGGTTGGAGCTGAGTGCACAGGGGCTTAGGGCAGAGGGAGATCCAACAGAAATCGCTTTGATCATCGCTGCCCATAAGGGGGGTGTGCGCAAGGAGGAACTCAGCCAGTGGAAACGCCTCGACATCATCCCCTTTGAGTCGGCACGCATGTACATGGCCACCCTTCATGAAAAAGAGGGTGATCCATCCCAATCGATTGCCTACGTCAAAGGCTCGTCAGAAGCCTTGCTCCACCGATGCACCGATCAAATCCTTCTCGATGGCACCATTCACCCAATCGATCACAAAAAGCTTGAGCAAAGCGTCGAAGCCATGGCTTCGCAGGGCATGAGGGTGCTTGTGATCGCACGCAAGATGTTGGGCAAAACCCATCGACTTGACCATGAGGAATTGCACCATCTCACCCTCATCGGTCTTGTTGGAATGATCGATCCCCCAAGGCCCCGGGCACGCGAAGCGGTGATCCGCTGCCAGGAAGCAGGAATCATGGTCAAGATGATCACCGGCGACCACGCAAGCACAGCAAAAGCGATCGCCAAGGCACTTTCGATTGAAGGTTCACGCGATTCAAAGGGCGAGCTCGAGGTGCTTAGCGGCCGGGAAATCGCCCTCCTCGATGAAGAAGTCCTCGCGAAACGCGTTCTTTCGACGGCGGTCTTTGCAAGGGTCCTCCCCGAGCAAAAGCTGAGCCTGGTCAAAGCCCTCCAAAAAAGGGGGCAAATCGTTGCGATGACGGGAGATGGAGTCAACGATGCTCCTGCCCTTAAGCAAGCCGATATCGGAATCGCCATGGGACGCCAAGGCACAGAAGTCGCGCGAGCAGCTGCCGCGATGGTGCTCACCGATGATGATTTCGCAACGATCGCTGCTGCCGTTGAAGAGGGGAGAGCCATCTACGACAACTTGGTGAAATTCATCGCATGGACACTGCCCACGAACGGTGGCGAAGCGGTGGTGCTTCTTGCAGCGATGCTCCTCGGCACAGAGCTCCCCGTGCTCCCCTTGCATCTCCTCTGGATCAACATGAGCACTGCTCTGCTCCTTGGCACTTCCCTCATCTTCGAAGTTCGGGAGCCTGGGCTAATGCAAAGGCCGCCTCGTTCACCCAAAGAATCCTTGATCGACCGCAACCTCCTCATCCGCACCATCCTCGTAAGCCTCGCCATGGGGATCACGGCATTTGCCCTCTTTGAAACGGCGCAATCCCATGGTGAAAAGATCGAAGCAGCGCGCACCATTGCAATGAATACCGTGGTTGTGGTTGAGGTGGGTTATCTCTTTGCCTGCAGATCCCTGCGCCATACCCTCTTTCAAATCGGCTTTTTCACCAACCCATGGGTGTTTGGAGCGTCCTTTCTCATGCTCATCACCCAGCTTGGAATCACCTACCTCCCCTTCTTCAACCGCATCCTTCACACTGGACCAATCGAGTGGTGGTGGTGGGTGGTTTTGAGTGGGCTTGGCTTCCTTGTGTATCTTGCCGCTGAACTCAAAAAGGTGCTTTGGAAGGGTGATTTGGATGTGCGTGGAACCCTTCGCTGAACGACAGGTTGATCAGGTGCCAACACCCTCCCGATGCGCGCGGATGGCTTCGCGGGCGGGACCGAAATCTTTTGGGCCTTGGACCGAGATGGCCTGAACGCCTTCAAGGGTGCGTTTGACCATGCCGGTAAGCGCATTCCCTGGGCCAATCTCGACAAAAAGGCTCACGCCATCGGCATGCATGCGCCGGAGGCTTTCCTCCCAACGCACGGGGCGGCTCACTTGGCGGATGAGGGCTTCTCGGGCTTTTTCCGGCGAGCAAAGCGGCAAAGCGTCGATATTGGCATAGATCGGGACCCTCGGGCTTTGAAAGCGCATCCTGCGGATATAGGGCTCAAGGGCCTCTTCAGCGCTTCTCATGAGGCTGGAATGGAAAGGGGCGCTTACGGGCAAAGGCATGGCCCGGCCGCCAAGCTTTTTCACGCGCTCACTCACCATTTCCACAGCCCGAGCATGGCCTGCAATCACGATTTGGCCTGGTGAGTTGTAGTTGACAGGCTCGACCACTTCGCCGCTTTCCCTTTGGACTTCCTCACAGAGGTTGCAAAGGGCCTCCCGGCTCACCTTGAGGATGGCGCTCATCGCTCCTACGCCAAGGGGGACTGCTTCTTGCATGAGTTTTCCGCGCAAGCGGACGATTTCAACTGTTTCTTCGAAGTCAATTGTGCCTGCCACCACATTGGCGGTGTATTCGCCAAGGCTATGGCCGGCCACGCAATCGGGAGTTTCTCCGAAAGCCTTGTAGATGGCAATCGAAGTCACAAGCACAGCTGGCTGCGTGTGCTCTGTCAGGCGCAAGCTTTCCTCTGGGCCTTCAAAGCAAAGGCGACTTAAAGAAAAGCCAAGTACATGATCGGCAATTTCAAAGAGCGAACGCGCCTCTTCGCTTGATTCAAAAACCTCTCGGCCCATTCCAACCCGCTGGGCACCTTGGCCAGGAAAAATGAACGCGACTTTGCCCATTGCCTTTGGCCTCATGCTTAACCTCGAAAATCATGTCTTCGCCAACGCTCAAGCACAAAGTAGTTGAGGGGAATCCGAAGAGGGCCAAGCGCGACATAGGCTTTGCCAACCAAAAGGTCGGGGTTATCGCCATAGACCTGTACCAAGTAGTCGCGAAGGGGAGGACCGAAGAAGCCGTTTCCTCCAAGGCCATAGTCAAGAAGGAGGGCATTGGGATAGCGGTCATCCCGCGAACCCTTGACCACGCGATGGACCCGAAAGAAGCCAAAACGGCGTGGGGCCTCATCGCTTGGAAGCAGTCGAGGAGGCGCCTCGTCCGGAAGGCGGGGACATGAAATGTTATAGCCTTGAATGAAAGGCTCAGGACCACCTTTGACGCGGGGAGGGCCCTCGTAGAAGCCCTTCACAAAGCGGCGCAAGCCAACGAGGGAGTAGAGCCGGACGCAATTGGCGCCATTCCACTCCCAGCCAGCAAGGCTTTCCAAATGAGGTGCTTCGCCTTGGATCATGATCGCCTCGAGGTGGGAAATGCGCGCTTTCTGCACCAAGCTGAGCCAAGTCCAGCGCTCCCCAGTTGGGCTGAGCAGCATCCGGCTTGGAACAAGCGCGTTTGAAGGCCCTTGCCCAGTCATTCCCAGGCCCCAAGCCTTGCGAGGCAATCGCCCAACCGACTAGCTCCCATGCTTTTCAATCAGCCGAGCCACCCGAGGGACGGCCTGCTCAACGTTGCTCTTTGCCAAGGGGCGGAGGCGTTCGTAGGTGGCTTTGATCACCCCGCTTCGGCTCCGCTGGGCGCGGGCATCGGTAATGGCCAAAAGTGCATCTGCAACGCGGCTGGCTTGCTTTTCAAAATAAGGCACAATCGGCTCGGCCTTTTGCTTGGCCTCCATGTAGATGGGCTCGATGGCTTCGGCAAATTCCGGAAGCAAGTGTTCAACCACTTCCTGAATGAAGCCTGGCCGAATGCTTTTTACGGCCTTGTAGCCCGCCTTGATCGCCATGCCTGAAAGGCCCCCTTTCGATTCGACCTCTGCTTCGATGATGTCCAAGCATTCTTTGACCACTTGGGCCTTGCGCCCTTCATTTGTGAGGATTTCAACGAGTTTTCCCATGGAACCTCCCTGCGATCTTTAGCCCAAAATCAGGCAAGCAAACATGCGTTTGTTCTCTACCCAAAGCAGCCATCGTTTGCCTAGGCAAGCGGCCTTCGGAGCACCCGGCCGGGCCGGGCGCCTGTGGGCTTTCCATCGCGGATGACGAAAGTGCCATTGATCAAAAGGTGTACAAAGCCCTCGGGATGCTGCCTTGGCTCGGAAAAAGTCGCGCGGTCGCGCACTTTTT
>JANWYL010000040.1 GCA_025056955.1 Sandaracinaceae bacterium
GTTCAGGGATTTTGCTTGTCGATGCAAGCGAGGAACTCGAAGAACACCTGATGGGAGAGCACAAAGGCAGTCCCCACCTCCGCCGTTCCTTCGAAGCGCTTGCGACCTCGCTTTTCTTGGATGCACTCGTCCTCGGAGGACTTGCCGGAATGGCATTCTGGCTGGCCTTTGGAGATCCGACATGAATGAGCAAGGTCCTCATTCCAAGCAGTCAAGGGATGAAAGCGCCCCTTCCGCACCTTCGCAAGATTCCATCAAATTTCCACTCAATTCCCCCACTGCTCCCAAAGAAGAGGAAGAAAGCTGGCAGCCTGCAAGAGAAGAGAAGGTGCTGATCCCTTCATTGCTCAGTCAAGTGATTTGGGAGGCTTTTTCTCTTCCCCCCCTCAAAAGGCAAGAACCAGAAACAAGCACTCAAGAGAATGAGCTCAACCGAGAGCGCAAAGAAGATCGCTTGGCCATCGCAAGGCTTGCGCTTTCTTTTGGACTCGAAGCGATGGCATTGATGAGCTGGTTTCTTTTTGGCTTGCTTCTTGCCGTCAAAAAACAAGGAGGAGGCCTTCAAATAGGAATTGCAGGCTTGGCCGTGCTACTGGCCCTCCCCTGCGTTTGGGGGCTGAGCCAGCTATTTCATGTGTTGCGCTTGACAAAAAAGGGAAAACTTTCCTCCGCCCATCTCGCTTTTGCACTCTCTTCTTTAAGCCCCCTTTTTGCTTTGAAAACGATTGTTTTTTTTGGAGTGCTTGCAAGCACGTGTTTTGTTCTATCGCTTTTGGTTTCGCTTTTTGCGCTCAGGTGAAGCGGGCACTCACTTTTGCGCTCCGCTTTGGAGCGTGGGAAGGCGCCTCCTCCGTGCTCCTCGCTGCTTCAGCGCCTCTGGAGGCACATCATAAACCCCATCTTCATTGGCAAGATCAGCCACAAGATCGATGGGGGTGGCATGCGTGATCCTGGCCTTGCGGATTTCTCCAGGCTTGGCCGTGCCATTGGCAAGAATCACCTTTCCATCAATCTCGGGCGCTTGCCCCCACCAACGCCCTTCAAGGAGCCATTCGCTCTCTGAAGAAGGCCCCTCAACCAAAACCTCGACTTCTTTGCCAATGAGGGCCCGGTTTTTTCGCTCCATGATGGAACGTTGCTCCATTTCAACCGCACGAGCCCTCGCCCGCTTGACCTTTGGAGGAACATCGTCTTCTAGGTTGTACGACGCTGTCCCCTCTTCATGAGAGTAGGTAAAAACAGCCAAGCGATCGAACTCGGCCCAACGCACAAATTCCAAAAGCGCCTCAAAATCAGCCTCGCTCTCGCCCGGGTGCCCAACAATTACTGCAGAACGAAAAACGAGGTGAGGAATTCGCTCGCGAAGGGTGTAGATGATCTGCTTTTGTCCTTCGAGGGTGTGCCCGCGTCGCATCCGGCGAAGCATTGCATCGCTGGCATGCTGAAAGGGCATGTCGATATAGGGAAGCACCCGCGGGTGAGAAGCAAACAGTTCGACCAAAGCAGGATCGAGGCATTCTGGATACAGGTAAAAGATGCGCACCCAACGCAATCCTTGAATTTCAGCGATTTTAGAAACAAGCGAAGCCAAGCCCTCCTTTTTGCCCAGATCGCGCCCGTACGCAATCGTATCCTGGGAAACCAAATTGATTTCCACTGCTCCCTCTGAAACGAGGCGCTCGCATTCAAGGACGATGTCCTCGATGGGCCGCGACCTTTGTTTTCCGCGAAACTGTGGAATCGCGCAAAAAGCACAGCGCCGGCTGCAACCTTCAGCGATTTTCACGTAAACCGAGTGCCGTCCAAGGGAGGGAACGCGTGGGTCGCTTGCCCGAATCAACCACTGAGAAGGATGACCGATGAGCAAGCGCTCGGCCTTGTTGGGGCTCCGAAGCACCCTCTCAAGCTGCAGCATATCGCTTGAGCCGAGAAAATGGTCGACTTCCGGAAGCTCTTGCGCGAGCTCTTCGCCATAGCGTTGGACCAAGCAGCCAGCAACAATCAGACGCTTGAGAGAACCCTCTCCTTTGAGCTGGGCAATTTCAAGGATTGTTTCTATCGATTCTTCTTTGGCCTCCTCGATGAAGCCACAGGTGTTGATGACCACCGTGTCTGCTTCGCGGGGGTCAGAAACCAAGCGATAGCCCTCCCGCAAAGCCACCCCGAGCATGACCTCTGTGTCCACCCGGTTTTTGGGACACCCTAAGGAAATGAAGTGGATCCGCTGCTCCATTGACTTTCCCTTGCCTAGCTTAGTTCCTCATCCGTGCAACCATCCCACTTGCGAAGTGGATGAACAATCCATAAAGTTGAAGGTGGGTGATTCACGGATTCACGCAAGGTCTCGCTGCTTCAGAACTCCGCGCGGCTGAACGCATCGCCAAAAGGCGCGTGCCCCTCAATAAGCTCTTTACTCCCGAGCTCCTCCGCTCGCTGGTTGAGTTTTCTGCCTCGACTGGAAGGCAAGTGGGTGTTCTTGTCAATCGCAAGGGGCAAGTCGAGTGGGTGATTATTGGTAATCACGAGCGCCTGGAGCTTCCAGAAATCGGGCGAATGCGCGCAGGTGCCGGCCGTCTTCGTGGGCTGCGTCTCATCCATACCCACCTCGACGAAAGTGGGCTCTCTCGAGATGATATCGTCGACCTCACGAGGCTACGCCTCGATTTGGTCTGCGCGATTTGCCTGAACTCCAAGGGCCAAGCGAGCTCGGTTTACTATGCCCATAACCTCGCCCTACCTTCTGGCGCTGATTTCTATGCCCATCGCTCCTATGGCCCTCTTTCGATCGCGGAGGCCGAAAGCATCGATCCAACGCCCATCATCGAAGAAATCGAAGAAGCACTGGCCCTGGCTGCCCGTGCCCGCCCAGTGCGGGGGCAAAGGCGAGCCATCCTCGTGCATGTCTCGGCCAAGCGAGAGCTTAGCGATCCAGACTGGATGCTCGATGAGCTCGCCGAGCTTGCGCGCACAGCTGGGATTGAAGCAGTCGCTCGTTTTGCCCAAATTCGCGACGCACTCGATCCAAAGTACCTGGTTGGCCGTGGGAAACTGGACGAAATCGTCATCGAGTCAATGCGCCTCGATGCGGATCTTTTGATTTTTGATCGCAATCTCTCCCCAAGCCAAGCAGCCTCGATCGCGCAAGCCACTCAGCTTCACGTTATCGATCGCACGCAGCTCATTTTGGAGATTTTCGCAAAGCACGCAGAGGGAAGAGACGGAAAACTACAGGTTGAGCTTGCGCAGTTGAAATACCTTTTGCCGCGCCTTGGCGCAAAAGACGATGCCCTTTCGCGAATCACTGGTGGAATTGGCGGGCGTGGCCCAGGTGAAACCCTCGTCGAGATTGGAAAGCGGCGGGTGCGTGAGCGGATTCGCCACCTTGAGGCAGAATTGAAGCGCCTTGTGGTTCAGCGCCGCGAGCGCAGAAGGCAAAGGTTGCGTCACCAAATCCCGATCGTCTCAATCGTCGGTTACACAAACGTTGGGAAGAGCACCTTGCTCAATGCCCTGACCCACTCCGATACCCTCGTTGCGGACAAGCTCTTTGCCACCTTGGACACCCGCTCGAGACGCCTCAAGCTGCCTGGAGGGGAGGAGGTGATTGTGACAGACACGGTTGGTTTTATTCGAGACCTTCCAGAAGAGCTTTTTAGCGCCTTCCGTGCAACATTCGAAGAAATCGAAGATGCAAGCCTCATTTTGCACGTGGCGGATATCAGCGCTCCCTCTCTCTCAGAACAAATTCAGGCCACCCAAAGCCTCCTCATTAAGCTTGGCCTCGGTCATAAACCAACCCTCCTCGTTTTGAACAAAGCTGACCGCGTGCCTCAAGAAGAGGCGGAATGCATCGCATTGGCCAAAGGAGGAATTGCCGTAAGTGCTCTTCACCCTCAAAGCCTCAAGCCACTCATTGAAAAAATCCAAGAGATGCTCTTTGAAAACAAATATCGACCTTTCTTTCCTCTAGAGGGTGATGAGGCCACTACGTTTTATCAACACCTTTCGACGGGCTAGTCAGTTTTAGCAAATTTCCGCGACTTTGAACCCAAAAATTCGCTCAAGCTCACTCAAAAGCTTTTTGGATGGGTCCACTCCGACGCGGAGCTTGCTGAATGAGGCAACCCATTTCTTTTTCTTGTTCACAAGGTCGATGTGAACGGGACAAGAGCCAGGTGACTGGGCGAGCACCTTGTGCAAGGCCTTGAGCTTTTCGACGTCAAAGCGCTCTACGGGAATCCGCAAAAGAAGGCATTTGGCCTGTTCTCGGAGCACTTGAAAGAGAGGGCGCACGCTTTCAAGGATGACTTTTGGAGAAGAGGGGCCCTCGTCGTCACTGCTTTCATGCTCAAAGCGGAGGGTGCCTTCGATGAGCACGGGATCCCCCCCTTTGATCGACTCCTCGATGACTTGGCGGTAATTCGCAAGCACCCGTTCTCGTGCGATGACCTCAACACGGCCCTCAGTGTCTTCAAGCTCAAAAAAAGCAATACGTCCCCCTGTCCGCAGTGAGCGCTCGCGATAAGCTTCAATTGTTCCACCAAGACGCACGGGACTTCCATCCTCTTTTTTGGCCAATGTGAGTGTGTTGGCATCGCACAAGCGTTTGAGCTCGGCTCTATACCGATCAAGAGGATGCCCGGAAAGATAAAAGCCAAGGGCCTCCTTCTCCCTTTGGAGCAATTCCCTCCAATCCCAGGAAGGCACGTTGGCAAAGGTGCTGCTCCCTGAGAGAGAGCGAAGAGGAGAACTCTCAAAAAGCCCAAACAAGCTCCCTTGCCCCGTCATGCGGGCCACGTCGCTGCGTTTGCCCTGCTCAATCGCACTTTCAATCGATGCAAAAGCCTGGGCACGCGAAATGCCAACCCGCTCGTGCACACCATCGAAGGCCCCCGATTGCACGAGCGCCTCAATCACGGCCTTGTTGACCCGCCTGAGATCCACACGCCGGCAAAAATCGAAAAGGTCCACAAAGGGCTGCTCTTTCCCATGAACCCGTCGTGCCTCAAAGATCGCTTCGAGTGCGGCACTGCCAACCCCTTTTACACCACCAAGCCCAAAGCGGATCCGAGGTTGCATGGGGTCGCGGAGCTTCCCCCCCTCGGCCACAGGTCTCCCCGGCTCTGGTCGGATTCCTTCTTGTGGGTGATAAACCACGGTGAAGTCGATTTCCGATTCGTTCACGTCCGGTGGAAGAACGGTGATCCCCATCGAACGGGCCTCTGCAACCGTACGAACCACCTTCTCGAATTTGTCCTTGTCTGCAGATAGGGTGGCACAGAGAAGCTCGACAGGGTAATGTGCCTTAAGGTAAGCCGTTTGATAGGTGATGAGTGCATATGCAGCAGAGTGCGATTTGTTGAACCCATAACCTGCAAACTTTTCAACGAGATCAAAAATTTCACCTGCTTTGGTGGGATCATTCCCCAAACGTGTAGCCCCCTCTATAAACACACTCCGCTGCTTGGCCATCTCCTCCGGTTTCTTTTTACCCATTGCTCGACGCAAAAGATCAGCCCCCCCTAGGGTGTAACCAGCAAGCACCCTTGCAATCTCCATCACCTGCTCTTGATAAACAATCACGCCGTATGTCTCGCGCAAGACATCCTCAAGGGATGGATGGGGGTAGCTGATTTTCACCTTTCCATGCTTCCGTTGAATGAAGTCTTCAACCATTCCCGACTCGAGGGGACCTGGACGATAGAGCGCAACCGCAGCGACGATATCGGCAAAGCAGTCAGGGCGAAGGCGCTTGAAAAGCCCCTGCATGCCCTCAGATTCGAGCTGAAAGACGTTCGTCGTCTCGCCCGACTGAAGCAAGGCGAAGGTCGCCGGATCGTCCATTGGAATCGCATGGAGATCAAAGGGCTCAACACTGCCATCGGGACGGCGTGGGCGGTCTGGGCGGCGGTTGATGAGCTGCACCGCCCGCTCGATGACAGTCAAGGTCTTGAGCCCCAAAAAGTCAAACTTGACCAAGCCAGCCCGCTCGACGTCGTCTTTGTCGTATTGGGTGACAAGCACGCCGGGTTCTGGGCAAAAAACAGGCACCTGGTCCCAAAGGGCGCCCTCGCTGATCACGATGCCTGCCGCATGCATCCCAGCGTGGCGATTCAGGTTTTCAAGCCCCATCGCCAAATCGAGAAGCTCCCTCACTTTCGGGTCTTCTTCGTACATCGCGCGCAGGCGGGCTTCCCGCTCAATCGCTTTGGCAATTGGCACTGCTTTGCCCTGAATCGGATCCGGGATCATCGAGGCGATGCGATTGGTCTCAGCTGGCTTCATCCCCATCGCTCGCCCCACATCTTTGACCACACTGCGGCTTTTGAGCTCATGAAAGGTCGCAATGTGCCCAACCGAGTCGCGCCCATACTTTTGGCGCACGTATTCGATGACCTCGTCACGCCGTTCCATGCAAAAATCCACGTCAAAATCCGGCATGGAAACACGTTCTGGGTTGAGAAAGCGCTCGAAAAGAAGGCCGTGTTCAATCGGGTCAATGTCGGTGATCCGCAACGCATACGCGACAAGAGAACCTGCGCCAGAACCACGACCAGGCCCCACTGGAATCCCCCGGCTTTTGGCCCAGTTGATGAAGTCTTGAACGATCAAAAAGTAGCCCGAAAAACCCATGATTTGAATCACCGAAATCTCCATTTCGAGGCGCTTTTCATACCCTTCGCGATTGAAAGGCTTGCCCTGCCCCTCGAATTCCCGAAAACGCGCCTCAAGCCCCTTGCGAGCAAGCTGGGCCATCCACTCGTCTTCGCTCGATCCATCCGGCACAGGAAAGCGAGGAAGCTTGGCTTTTTCGGCAAAAGGACGAACCTTTCCCCCACAACGCTCGGCCACTTCGAGTGTGCCATCAATGGCCTGAGGATATGACCAGAAGCGCTGAACCATTTCTTCAGTGCTTTTCACATACATTTCGCTTGAGCCGTGGTGATTCCTGGCCATCTCCTCAATCGTTCGCCCAAGCGCAATGCAGTGGAGCAATAGCTGTGCAGGCGCATCTTTCGCCTCAAGAAAGTGGCAGTCGTTTGTGGCAATCAAGGGCAAGCCCATCGAGCGGGCAAGATCAAAGAGAATTTCGTTTAAGGGCCCTTGCTCGACAAAGCCGTGGTCTTGAAGCTCGACATAGACGTTTGGCGCCCCAAAAACATCGACGAGCTTTGCGAGGGCCTCGCGCCCTGCCTTTTCACCGCGGAGGAGCACCTCCTGGGCCACCCAGCCGCCCATGCATGCCGTGGCCGCAATCAAGCCCTTTGCGTGCGCCGAAAGGAGCTCGAGCGTCGCACAAGGCACTCCTTCTTTCTGGCCTTCAATCCATGCCTTGCTCACGATCCGAGAGAGATTGAAGTAGCCCTCCATGTCTTCGGCATAAAGCACCAAGTGAACCGGGTACCGGTGGTGGGAGGTGGGTAGAAACAAATTGATTTCGCAACCAATGATTGGGGAAACCCCCACGCTTTCACAGGCAGTGACAAACTGGAGTACCCCATGCATCACTCCGTGATCGGTGATCGCAACAGCGCGCTGGCCAAGGCCCGCCACCCGCTTGGCCAATTCCTCAAGCCGAATGGCCGAGTCCAGCATCGAAAACTCAGTGTGCACGTGCAAGTGAACGAATTCCTTTGCCATCGCCTAAAGAAATTGTTTGCGCAAAAACAAAAGCGCTGGTAGTTTTTGGCCTCCCAAAAGGTTGGAGGCAGCCATCACGATTTCGCTCCTTATATGCTGAGGAGGAAACAAGAATGCCTGCAAAGTCACCGCTTGCAATTGTCAAAGAGCGCTTTCAAAGCAAGGAGAATTTGGTTAACGCCCTTCGGGAGCTGGCCACCCCTGAGCTTTGGATTGATCGTTTGAATCCTCAAAAGGGATTGGCCCGCGTTTCAAATCGTAAGCTCTTGCGCCTCCATGCCATTCTCAGCGAGGTCAAAAACCGTTTCGGCTCTCGAGCGAAGCTGATCGAAGCCATTCTTGAGGCCGAAGGCCGCACAAAGGATGCGGGGCGCAAGGCCAAACTCGAAAAGTGGCCAACGCCGCGTCTTCTTGACGCATTGAAGGCCGCGCAAAAACGCATCCGTAACGCCGAGCGAAAGGCCAGAAGACAGGCATTTCTCGCCGAGCGTCGCAAGCTGAAGCAAGCCGCTGCCCAATCTCAACCATCGTCCTAGCCACACACCCTTGCCAAGGCCCAAAAGCTGAGCGACCCTCAAACCGATGAGCCTCGCCACTTTGGGCATTCGCGATGAGGAAGCGGCCCTTCGGGCAGTGCTCGAAGAAGCAGGTCTTGATTTTTCGGAAGGGCGAGAGGCTTCGCTTCGCATCTATAGCTGTGATCCCCTGGATGGTTGCCCCGATGTCATGGTCCTCGTTTCGGCAGACGGAAGCCAGCGCCTTCGCATCGAACGGGCTTCCCTTAGGCCAATCGAGGGAGGAGCAAGCGAGTGGAGCCAAGAGATTGTCGATCAAGCGAGCACCCTCTGCGAGAGGGCCGAACACGTCCTTGGCGCCCCCGTGGGTCTTGACCTGGTTGAAGAAGCAGCCCTTCTTCGGATTGTGCGGGCCCGGAGGGTTTGGCTCTCTCCCGCCTATCTGCCTGCGCCCTATCACCTCGTCTCCCTCCTCTGGCAAGACGAGGGACCAATTGCCCCTCTTGCTGTGGATGTGCTCGCCCTCGCACTCGAGCAAGACGTCGAAGGGGCCGTCATTCGGGCTTTTGCGCGCCCGTACCGGCGGACCACGACACGCCATCGCGTGACAGAGGGCGAGTCCTCCTTGGTCGAGCGGGCTTTGCGCACGGCCGAGGCCATTCTTGAAGCCCGCGAGCCGATCGGAGAAGTCAAGGCCTTGCGCAACACGGTGCTTGAGCGCTGCGAGCACTTCGATGCGATTGATCTTTCTCGCTTGCCTGCCTCTTCGCTCATGCGGTCTCTTCTCCTTCGCCGCAACCTTGCGGCCGAAGCCGAGGCTTGGCTGGATCGCGCAAGAGCAGTGACTGGCGTGGCTTTTGACGCCATCCGCGCGAGCATTCCAGACCTCGATCCATCGATCATCGCAGATCTTTCTGTCATCCGTCCTTCGGAAGAGCGCCTTCGGCGAGAGCAAGAGTTGGCCGAATTTGGGAAAGCCCTTCTTTCAGCCTTTGGCCACGTCATCCCAGAGCCTTCCGCGCTTCCCCCTCATTTGCAAAGCACCCTGTCAAAACTTCGCATCACACTCTCTGAGCTTCGCCCACTGGGCCTTGACGTCCGTCCCCTTCCATACGGTTCAAGCGATCGTCAACTCATCGAAGCGGGAATTCGCCTTGCAAAAGCCACAGACCCTGAGCTCAGGCGCAGCCAAGCCACAGAAGCCCTTTTGGCCACCTTACCAAGCCGCCTGCGCGCCTCGGCACGCCATGGCCTTGTCCGAAGCCTTCTCGCCCTTCTCGACCGACTGGCATCACTCAAGGGTGAAGTCGCCGATCTTGTGGCCCTCGCCCTCCTCCGGCTTCGTGCCTGCGCCATTGAAATTGGTGGGCGTTTGGTTGAAGAGGGCATTCTCGAGCAACCTGAAGACGCCCTTTACCTCAGCTCACGAGAAATCGAAGCAAGCCTTCGGGGAGAAGCCGTGGCTTTCGCTTCCCGCGTTCGCGTGCGCCGGGAAGAAGACATCCGCTTTCGGAATTTTTCGCCCCCTGAACGCCTCTCCGCAAGAAGTTGGTGATGCCCCCCCTTGAGATGTAAACCTTAATCACCCTTTTAAATCTCAAGGCCACAACTCATTATCAACCGACTGCCGTCCAAGGTGATCACCCTCTTCTCCTCATAGTTGCTCAAAAATTAATGAAAAACATCACCACGGTGAAGGGCCTCACTGGCTCCGATCTCCACACCTGAAATCGGTTAAAATCCCCCTTCACCACCTATGGGGAGCGATGGCGCACAAGTTCCACAAGCTTCCTCCAAAGGCGTGGCCAGGCCTCTGGGCCCAGGGAATTCGTCTCTTCATAGTGACGCCTTGAGGCCCGAACGAGAAAGGGCAAAGTTGGGTGAAGTTTATAGTCGAATTCTGGCACAAAGTAGCCAAGGAAATCGTTGGTGAGGCCAAGGAGCCAAACGTCATCCCTTTCCACATCTTCATCTCGAAGCTGGAGAACATGGGGTATCTCCTCCATCGGCAAGGTGAGGGGATCTTCTGGATCCTCAGCAACTGGGTTTCCACCGTTATAGCTTGGCGGGGTGTAGGCGCGTTCGTTGTGGATACCCACAAAGAGAAGGGGATCAAGCTCGCCCGGAATCGTAAACATTTGAATGGGCCCAAGCCGAATCACCATGAGTTCGGTGATGATGTCTGGAATGTTCGAATTTCGCTGAAAGCTGATTGGCCGGCTCGGATCGTAGTTGTAGACAGGGCGATCGAAAAGCCCTGAACGGAAAGCGATGTGGTAGGCGGTGTTTTGGACACGCAAGGTGAAGCGCGCACGGCGGAAGGAAATGGGGAAATCGCTTCCATCAAATTCTCGCCTCCGGCGCGGGAAGGCCACCTCGTCAAAGAATGCTTGGAGAATGCGATAGCCCAAACGCAACCCCACGTGCTGGGAGGCAATTGGTCCTTCGTCTGGCAAAGGCTCCCCACTCCAGCTTCTTAAGAGCAATTTGTTTGGCCCGATTTGAGAGCCAAGAGGGCCATTCCAAAAAATCGCAATCCCCCCAAGGCCAGGCAAATCCGGGGCCTCATCGGCATCAGGACCATCGGCGCCTCGTTCGACAGCAATGCGCAGCCAGTGCACAAAATCGCTTGACAACAAGCGCTCTCTCGAACCTTCATATTCGGGATGCGAAGCGAAATTGATCAGGGTGGCCACCGTTGAGCTTCGCGGTCCGGGAGGCTCTCGGGTGCCTGAAGCATCAGGGGTGGGTGGAGTACCAGGCGCTTCACCCCCATCGCGGCGGATGAATCGCAACACGCGAATTTGGTCGTCAATGATATAAGGATCGCGGTTGTCACCAAGGTATCGACGGGTTTCTGGCTGCACCCCTGGGGTGCTCAGGTCCTCATCGATATGCCGCAGGAAAAAACTCACCGCTTCGACCCGCACAGGAGCCAACCTTTCAACTGCCTCGCGGATCGCTTGGGCCGAGCGCTCTCGTACCAATCGCATGTAATCGGGGTCTAGGCCGGTTGTTGCAGGATCTGGCCCCCAAATCCCCACCGTATCCCTGGCCTCGTGGGTGTGAGTTGCTGCCATCACCACATAATCCACACCAAGGTTGGTTGGCAGAAGCGATCGCACCTCATCCATGTGGTTGATCATGTAACCAACCGTATCGACAACACAAAACACCAAAAGGGTATCACCGTTCTTGAGCGCAAGCGCTCTGGCCCACTGATCGTTTCTCACCCCGATTGCTGGCCGGCCCATCCCAAAGCCGGCAATCCACGCCGGATCCAAGCGGCCGTTGCCATTCGTGTCAACAATGCGGTCGTTGTCTCGGCCAGGGTCAAAAAAGGGGTCGTCATCGAGCATCCCATCTGCTCCGTAAACCAAATCAAAAGTCCCTGGCTCTGGGGTGATTGGCACCGCGCTTGCCCCTGCCCAAAGATCACCATTGTTGCGCTCACATCCCCTTCCTGGGCAAATTTGCTCTGGCATGAGGGGGGGTTCGGGCGCGGCATCGACACCCGCATCATCAACAGCCATCGGTGCATCTTGAGCACCCACGTCCCCTCCAACATCCCCATGGGAAGGTGTGGCTCCGCAACCCGTGAGAACCGCAAGCCACACTCCGAATCCGAAGAATCCGCTCCAGAACCACCTGTGGCCCATGACCACGTTCTATCCGATGGGAACGAACAAAGGGAGCCTTTCGCTTCAATTCCACACCACCTTGAATTCTCCTTGACTCTGAAGCGGAGCGATGTAGCGCATTTCAAGGTGCCCCCATGGAAATCAAAAGAATCGCAGTGATTGGTGCCGGACAGATGGGCCGTGGAATCGCCCAAGTCGCTGCCCAAGCAGAGCTTGAGGTGTTCCTGATCGACGCAAGCCTTGAGCTTGCCGAGCGCGGAAAAGCCACAATCGCCCGTGACCTCGAACGCCTGGCGGAAAAGGGCAAAATCGAGCGCAAGGCTGCCGATGCCCTTCTTGGCCGAATTCGACCTTTGGCCAATCTCGCTGCCCTCGCCGAAAACCCAAATGCCCCTGATCTTGCCATCGAAGCGGTCAATGAAGACTTCGAGCTCAAGCGCCAGGTTTTTCAAAACCTCGACCGCGTGCTCCGCAAAGAAGCCCTGATCGCAAGCAACACCTCGAGCATCTCGATTACCAAATTGGCCGCCCAAACCCAGCGCCCTGCCCAAGTGATTGGAATGCACTTTATGAATCCCGTGCCTGTGATGAAGCTCGTCGAAATCGTCCGCGGCCTCCAGACGAGCGATTCCACCTTTCAAGCGATTCGCTCCCTTGCCGAAAGGCTTGGGAAAACGACCATCGTCTCTCGGGACAAAGCGGGGTTCATCGTCAATCGCATGCTCATTCCTTTCATCAACGAAGCCTGCTTCGCGCTTGAAGAGGGGCTTGGCACCCCTGAAGACATCGATGCAGGCGCTCGGCTTGGCCTCAACCACCCGATGGGCCCCCTCGCTTTGGCTGATCTCATTGGTCTTGATACCTGCCTTGCCATTGCCGAAGTCCTTCACAAAGAACTCGGAGACGACAAATACCGCCCGGCCCCCATTCTCCGCCAATATGTGGCTGCGGGCTGGCTTGGCCGAAAAACGGGGCGTGGCTTTTATTCCTATGACTCGCCCACAGTCAAAACATGATAAAAGAGCCCCATGTCGTCCTCTTTTGTCCGTGTTGAACTCAAGCAAAGTCACGCAATCCTCACAATCAACCGAGAGGATAAGCTCAATGCCCTGAGCTCAAGCCTTCTCGAAGAACTCCATGATGTGATCGAGTCGTTGGCCAAGCAAAAGGGGCTTTTTGCGTTGATCATTACAGGAGCGGGACAAAAGGCTTTTGTCGCAGGGGCAGACATTGCCGAGATGAAGGAGATGAGTCCCAGGGAGGCCAAGCGCTTTGCCCAGAAAGGCCATGCCCTTTGCCGGGCCATCGAGAAACTCCCCTTTCCTGCCATCGCCGCAGTCAATGGTTACGCCCTTGGTGGGGGCTGTGAGCTGGCCCTGGCCTGCGATTTCATCTACGCCAGCACCAATGCCAAGTTTGGCCAGCCGGAGCTTAAGCTTGGGCTCATCCCTGGCTTTGGCGCCACTTTCCGGCTTGCCGAACGTGTTGGAATTGCCAAGGCCCGTGAGCTGATCTACACGGGCGCAACGATCGACGCCGAAGAAGCATTTCGAATCGGCCTTGTGAACAAGCTCTTTGCGCCAGAAACGCTTCTTCAAGGCGCAGAGGAAAGCGCACGCGCCATCGCTCAAGTTGGTCCTCAAGCCCTCGCGCTTGCCAAGCGCACCTTGCGCAAGGTGCAGAGAAAAGCGATCACCGAAGCCATTCCCATTGAAATCAAGGCCTTTGCAAAATGCTTTGAAAGCGAAGAATCCAAAGAGGGGATGAGCGCCTTCCTAGAAAAGCGAAAAGCGCGCTTTACAGAAAGCTTAGGCGATCGAACATCTGAAAGCAGCCCATGAAGCTTCTTACCATCGTCCTCAACTACCGCACGCCCGAGATGACCCTTGAGGCGGTCAAGGCGGCCTATCGGGCGATGAGCGGTATCGATTCGGCCAAAATTGTTGTTGTTGACAATGACTCTCAAGACGGAAGCCCTGCCATCCTCAAAAGAGGATTGATGGAGGGTGGCTACGATCCAGAGCGGGTTGAACTGCTTTTGAGCCCTCAAAATGGGGGCTTTGGTGCTGGTAACAACCTCGCAATCCGCCGGGCCCTTACCTCCAATGATCCCCCGGACTTCTTCTACATCCTCAACTCCGACGCCTTCCCTGCCGAAGACGCTGTCAAGATCCTCCTCGACTTCCTCGAAAACCACCCTGAGGTCGGAATTGCTGGAAGCTTCATCCACGGAGTCGATGGTGTGCCCCATGAGACAGCCTTCCGCTTTCCGACCATTTGGAGCGAAATCGAAGGAGGCCTGGGCCTTGGGATTGTCTCACGCCTTCTTCAACGCTGGCGCGTTCCAATCACACCCATCCCTTCAAAAAGCTGCCAAGTCGATTGGCTTGCGGGAGCAAGCATGATGATCCGCCGCGCTGTCTTCGAAGACGTCGGCCTCTTCGATGAAACCTTCTTCCTCTACTTTGAAGAAACCGATTTTTGTCGTCGGGCTTTGCTTGCAGGCTGGCCCACCTGGTATGTGGTTGAAAGCCGGGTGGAACACGTGGGCTCGGCATCAACCGGCATGAAAACTTGGAAGCGCATCCCCCCTTACTGGCTTGACTCCCGCGCCCACTATTTTTTCAAAAACCATGGTCCCCTCTACCTTTTGGCTGCCGATCTCGCCTTTACCCTCACCCACGCCACCTTTCGGCTAAGGCGCCGCATCCAAAAAAAAGCAGACCCCTACCCTCCAGGCTTCTACCAAGATTTCCTCAAGCACATGGGAAAGCGGATGCTTCGCACCTTGATACAGGGCGTTGCATCAATGGAAGGGTGATGGGCAAAATCACCTTCCACACCCTCTTTCTCCCCATGGATCAACACACACGCATGCCCCGCACGCCCCACGGCTTCTCCATGTCCCATCGCAGCACTGGTAGCTGTTTGAACAGCCGCGATCCACGTAAATCCCGCCGTAGCTGTGGCGGCAGCTCCGGCCTGAAGAAGAGGGAGGAGGCGAAGATGGAGGAGGTGAACCCACGCCACCCTGCGCTGCCCTGCCAACGGCCACAAGATCATTCATGCGCGCCATCACATAATCCCCAGGACAGGATGTTTCACTGCGGGGAAATTCACGGTGCCCGCGCACGGTGTGGCGATTGAGGGAGATGCCATAGATTTCAGCCAGGCGCCCAAGCAACCTTCCCCCCGCTTCGATCATGGCCTCTGATGGGCGGTTGGGGCCAAAGCCATTGCAGCCACTTGAGTGGAAACAACCGATGAAAGAGATGCCGATTGTTTGGCTGTTGTGATAGGCGGTGTGGGTACCGAGGAGGTGAAGGGGGCGTCCTTCGTAAATTGTGCCATCATACCCAATCAAGAAATGGTAACCGATATCGCACCACCCTCTGCTATCCATGTGGTATGCCTGGATGCTCCTCACTCGGCGCAAGGGGTCCGATGCAGGTGTCACCGTGTGGTGAATCGAAAACCTTACCTTCGTTCCATCTCGCTCAGAGCACCTTGTCCGCCGAGCACCCCACGCTTCACGCGTGACAATGCCCATATCCGAAAGCTCTCGTGAAAGGGCCATCCTGCTCTCACCCAATTCTTCCCCGCTTTCCTCACTTGGTATCTCCGGTATCACCGCATTCCAGCGAATTTCTCGGATTCGCATCGCCTCATCGCGTCGAATCCTCAACTGCGCCCCATCTCCAATTGGAACATCAACAATCCCAACATGGGTGTCTCCCTCGCTAAAGGTGGGCTCAACCTTCAACCATGCACCTGACTGCGCGCCCTCAGCACTCCTCGCTTCAATGTGGGGGAAAGGTGCTTCTTCTTCCAGCTCAACCCAAACGCCTACACGGCTGACACCATCTGGCGCATCAAGGGGGGGAGAAAGCAACCACTCCCCATCGCTCGTCCAGAGACTGAGGAGCTCCTCCCTGCCGTACACCGCCTCAGCGCCCTCATCATCCTGACTGGCTCCATCTCCAGACAGGTGGTTGACGCAGCCACCTACCCCCGCAAAAGCCCAAAGCACGTAGAGGAGAAACACCACACGCTCTTGTTTGTTGGGAAAGGGCATGCCAAGGAGTAGGGGCAGAGCTCATGCCAGGGCCTTCATCAAGCACAAGCCCTTGATTTTCTGTCCTTCCTGAGTGCCGACGGTGTGACAAACTGTCTCAAGCCAAAAGGCAAGCACCAGCGCGCTGTTCATTTATTAAACACATCCTCCCAGAGCTCGCACAATGGGCATCATCAATCGAAGGCTCTCCTCCACTGGTAGGCGATAAGCAGAGCTCGAGCCCGGAACTGTGGTCGACGCATGCAGCCCATGGAAAAAGGCGCCTTGCTTTGCTGCTCACAGTAGCGACCAAAAAATGGGGGCAGCTTCAAAGCATCTCCAAACCCTCTGCCAAGTACAGGGTCCTCTGGAAGCTGTTCAAGGAGGCATTGGGCACAGGCCCTGCTTCCTTGTCGCTGCCCTTTGGCATCCACCACTTTGAAGCAAGCGCCCTGCCGCGGCCATCTTTGTCGAGGTGGCCTAGCCCCTCTGGAAGCGAGGGAGAAAAAAACGGACAAGCTCAGCGTGCAAAGCACTTCCTTCCCCAACAGCACTCAAAAATGCAGCG
>JANWYL010000041.1 GCA_025056955.1 Sandaracinaceae bacterium
ATCGACCCCTCGCAGGCGACCACCCCGTCGTGGTTGGGCACTTCTTGGTACAAAAATGGCGGAAAAATTTCAGGGACTTTGATCTGCTCAACCCCTGGAAAATAGGACCGCGTCCACTGGGGATCGATGGTGAACACGCTGAGCTCGGCATTTTCTTCACCAAGAAGATGCCGAAATTGCCTGAGCATCTCAGCGGTCCGCACATCGGCTCCCGTATTGCGCGAACCCACATACCCTGCAAAAAGAAGCTTCAAGGGGCGACCCCGCCTCCATCCCCTCTTCCCCTTTCGCTGCGCTTCATCTCTTCTCGCCTCGATCAGCGCATCCATGGCTTCTTGGAGCAAGCGATCGGGATCGCTCGCTTTGCGCAAGGATTCGAGAGCCCGACTGACCGCCTTTTCAATGAGCACCCTTCCTACACCCATCGAATTCCCTCACCTTTTGCAAGACCTTCAAATCGGCTTGGAAGATCGGTATGGGGATATCGAAAGTTCACCTTCTTGGCCCACCTGTAAAGTTCAGCGCAATATGCGGTGAATGGCACGGGTGCTTCTCCTAATGCTTGGACCACCCGTTGGTTATCAAAAACGGTGTCGAACACAATGTATGGCCAAAACACTGAAAAGAGAGCACCCACTCGAGAAAGGGAGCTTTTGGGAAGATTGGCCAAAGCCCGCATGCTGGCTTCAAAGGGCCAAGAAAGCCAGGGCACAAAGATGGGACGCCTTCTTTCAGGAAATGCATCGAGCATTGCATCAGCGATTTCTTCTGCCGTTTTTGATGCAACCCCTGCCGAAAGGTGATAGACATGGTGATCGACCTTATCGCGAAGGTGCAAATCGGCGATGGCACGAGCAACGAAATCAACTGGTACGATGTCAAGGCGGGTGCGCCCATCGAGGGGAAGGATGGGGAGATCGGCGAGAATGCTAAATGCTTTCACCATATCAAATTGAGTGGTTTTTGCCTTCCGAGAATCACCCATCACAATTGAGGGGCGAAAAATCAAATAACTCAGGTCTTGCAGCAACTCCTCGACCATGTGTTCTCCAAATTTCTTTGTGCGTGCATAGGGATCGTAGTCCCGCCGATTCCAATCGATCGCCTTGTCTTCGTGCACGATTTCACCTTTTCTCTCCCCCGCGACGGCGACCGTTGACACCTCGCTGAATCGACGGAGCTTTTTCCCCTGCTCAACGATTTCTCGAGCCAGGAGAATCACCGAGAAAGTCCCCTTCAAGTTGGTGTTGAGGCAGCTTCTTTCAGACCTTCTGTTGAGCGTTGCACCGATGTGCAGGATCGAATTCACCCTTTCGATGATTTCTTCACGTGCCTTTGGGCTCATGCCAAGGCGAGGTTCACTGAGATCACCCTGAACGAAAACCACTCGGGAGAGCACCTCCTCAAAGCCCTCCTCATCGAGGTGTGCTTCGAGCGCACGCCATAGCTTTTCAATGGCACTTCTTTTATTTGGTGCTCGGATCAGGAGAAACACTCCCACCTTGTGGTGACGCACCAAGCGCTCGAGCACACAGGCGCCGATAAACCCAGTTCCCCCAGTAACGAACACCCATTCCATCTCACCCTCCAAACGATCTTTGGTGAGCGCCCTTGTGAGGGAGGAGTTCTTCGACGGGGCGCCAGCATTCGAGTGAGATGCCTAGCCCCAGTTCAGGATCATCCGGCACCCGCTCGCCGCGCAAAAGAGGCAGTGACCAGCGGTCAAGGCCCGGTATTTGGACATTCATCCAATAATCCCTCCAATCGATGTTTTCCACATCCCACCCAAGAGACTCTTTCTCTTCCCCTTCAAGGCGCTGGGAAGCCCTTCTGATTTCTTCGGTGACGAACACGTAGTTGTGGTCGAAAATGAAAGGTTGATAACGCTCAAGCATCGATTCTACCTGCGCGAGGGTGCGGGCCAAGTGAGACCATTGCTTCGACTGTTGCTGCGCAACTTTGGAGATGAACTCACCAAACTTGTGGTTTGTCCACCTTGGTGCCACCCTTGCGATGTCCAAATTTGACCAAAGCTCTTTCACCTTGCTTGCAGCAGCGCGAGCGAGTGACAAGGTGAGGTCCTCAGAGGGGGGAGTGTCTGATGGAACGCTATCGAGGTGCCGAAGCACCCAGCGTTCAAATGCGTTATTTGATTCACCGTACTGCCTCCGGCGAGCAAGCGAGGTCAAATCAACTGCACGGCCGAAGGTGAATGGATTGGTGTCTCCAGAAGCGAGATGATAAACGGGTGCGTGCTCACCCCCCATGAGTTCTGCCAGCGCAAGCAAAATCCCCCTGGCGGCCGTATCTACTGGAACCACATCGAAAATGTGTTGCGAGGCGACTGGAAGGTGCCTGTGCATGGTGCTGACCAGCCAAACGATGGGTGCCGAGGTGTTTACACCTTCATTCCAACCCGAAAATGGGATCTCTCTAGCGCTTTCTACAATTGAGGGCCGCACCAAGCAGGTGGCAACATCTCCATTTCCGGCGACGAGGTGTTCTGCCAGGCCCTTGGTGTAGGTGTAAATGTTTGGCCACCCAAGAGAGCGCGCGCGAAGGGATACGTAGGTGATGCGTTGTTTGCGCGCTTCGTGAGGGCTTGGGGCCTTGGATGAGAGCGATGCACACAAAGACTCGATGGCATGTAGCTCATCCCATGGATCAAAAGGGGTGCCATTGGGCGAGATTCCCCTTCGGATTCGCTCTTCAACCCGCCCAGACACCATTCCAGCAACGAAAGCGGTTGAAACATGGAGCAGGCGCTTTCCCCGGCTCATTCTCGCAAACTCTTGGGCATGGAGGGCACCCTTTGTGTTGATGGCGATCGCCTCGATGGGATCTGGTTCGAAATCCGTTTCACCAGCCACATGGATCACCGCGTCGATTTCTCGCGCGAGATTCTGCGCTTCGAATGCTGAAAGCCCAAGGTGAGGATAGCGCACATCACCTTCAACCACCAAGACCCGCTCCCTTAACCAATCACCAAGGCCCTCTTCGTGTTTTTCTCTAAGGTGACGGAAGGCGGGGCTCCGTTCGAATAACCAACTCACCCGTTCTTTTGCACCCTTTCCTTTCTTCGGGCGAGCCAATAAGATGATCCTGCGGATTTCAGGAACACGATCGAGGAGTAGGCCTATAAAAACCTTTCCTATGAAGCCGCTGCACCCTGTGACAAGCAATTGCTTACCTTCGAGTTTTTCTCTGACAGAGAGCGGCTTCACCCACCCATCGCTTGGGCCGTTTACATGGGGACCTGCTGGTTGTTCTGCTTTCATCACCTTCATGGTTGTCTCCATTCACCAAATCTCTTTCGGCCAATGGGCTCTCCGAGCGCTGCGTGCACCCAAGCCCACTTGTGGCCAGATGGGGCATCGACAATCGGCCATCCGAGTTCTCTGGCGACGCGTCGAAGCTCTGCATCGGGACACAGCGCGCAGGGTTGTCCAACCAAGGCGAGGAGCACCAAGTCACCCCGCTGACTGCCATAGGCCCGGCTCTTTTCGAGGGCGATTCCCTTTTGTTCGGCCCATCGCCTGAGGTGCTGGGGGGCCACTTCGGGCCCTTGCACGGGATCGCTCAGGTTTCCTGTGCAGTGGTCATCCTCGTCGAACTCGAGCCGGTTACAAAGAAGTCCACAAAAAGAAATGCCCAACTTCTTTTCGATGGCTTTGATGAGTTCCGTGCAGATGGGCTCGATGGTCTCTGCGATGAGAACAGGCGCGTATCCTTCTTCGAAGGATTGCGCAAGCAGCCTGAGCCCTTCTTGGCGGAGCCCGGGAAGAAGCACTTCCTGTGCGTAGTCCTTGGCCAGGACCTCAATCCGGTCGCGGCTCATCCCCGCAAGGAGCCGAAAGGCCAGTCCAGTTGCACCAGCACGCGCAAGGCCCGCACCCAAGCGGCTCAGGCCATCCATTGCTCCAGCAGCCCAGGCTCCCCCGAGCCCAAGCACGCGCTGCTTCACGAGAGGGGCGTTTCCGACAATGAATGCGGCCGATGCCCAAGCGGGCGCCGGGTGTAAGGTGCCCTCAAGTTTGAAAAAAGCACCTCGCTCTTTTTGCCATTCCTCCAACACGGCCTCTTCATTTAGCTGGACTGACACGTCAGTCTAGTCGAATCACATCAAAGGAGGGAGCCCGAATTGCAAGGGCAAGCGTATGAGGCGAGGCGGAGGCGGAAGACCAGGCGACCAGCCATCATGCCCGGAAGTGTGGTGGCTTTTTGGGGCGGCGACTGGGGCCTTCCTGCAGCTGGGTGGGCTCGTTGCCGCCTCATGTGGTTTGGAGCCATTTGCGTGACTGCAGTGTGGGGCGTGCTGCAAAGAGGGCCCGAAGGCCTCCACGAGCCTGAGCCTGGTCCTTTCGCGCAGCATCGCTTGAGGCTTGGATGAGAAAAGGGGCCTTTCTCCATGCTATGGATTCTCGCACCATGGCTTTGAGTTATTCGGCCCATCCACCTTTGGCTTCTCACGATGACTTGAGTCGTTACGAGAAGCTCATTCTTTGGGTGTTGATGGCCGCTTTTGCACTCACCCTGTTTGTATTTGCTTTTTTGCGTGCTTTCACCTTTCACAACCGAAATTTTGATTTGGCTTTTTACGTTCGCATGGCTTGGGGAATTCTTCGAGGAGATGGGTGGCAACCTTTGGTGAATGCTCACATTGCGGGCTTGCACTGGGTGTGGCCATTGTTGATTCTCGCTCCACTTGGTGCAGCCTTTGGTTATATTCCTGTCCTTTTGCTTGCCCAATCCCTTTCGGTTGCATGGGCAGCGTGGCCCATCGCAAGGATTTCAATCTTTTGCCTTGGTGGATACAACCAAAAGATGCGCTTGATCGCACCATGGATTGGTGCTGGGACTTGGATGCTTCAACCAAACTTATGGCATGTGGCCACAAATGAGTTTCACCCTGGCACCCTTGCTCTTTTCCCCTTGGCGTGGCTGTGTGAATCGCTTCTGCGTTTGGATTGTAAGGGCTTTGCCTGGGCAAGCCTTGCGAGCGTGGCTTGCCGTGAGGACTTGAGCCTGGTGGTGGGTGTGGCTGCGTTGCTTTTCACTGTGCGAAGCCAGTATCTGGCCTTGCGCGTTGCTTTGTCTGTGTTTGGCTTGGCCTTGGCCTACTTTTTACTCTTTCTCCTCACCCACGCTTTCATGGCCCCTCCCAAGGGCTCCTTTTTCCTCCACTATGGACACCTTGGTGAAGGCCCCGCGGCAGCGGTTGCAAAGGCAGTGACTGAGCCGTCTTTTTTGGTGCAACATCTCCTTTCGAAAGACCGTTTGGTTTATCCATTCGTGATCACTGCCCCCTTTGGCCTTTTCACTTGGTTCTCACCCACTTGGGTGTTGTGCGCATCACCTGTTTTGTTGATGAACCTTTTTTCTCAGTTACCAACCACCCTTTTTCTTGACTCGCACTACCTGACACCTGCCCTTCCTTTTCTTTGCACTGGGGCGATTGATGGAGTGGCCAAGATTCACGGTTGTTTGGAGCGCCTACACCTTCGAGGGTCACCTGTTTCAATTGCTGGGGCGCTGCTTGTGATTGCTGGCGTGGCCCACTGGTTATGTGGGGCTTCTCCCTTGTCGCGGCGCTTTGATCGGCTTGCCTTTCGGGACCATCCATTGAGTCAGGCCCTTCGAGAGGCTTTGGCCCTTGTGCCTCCGACGGCATCGATTCAAGCACCGGAGCGGGCATTGGCCCACCTTGCCACACGCACCAAGGTGCATCGGCTTCCGCCACCCGAGGCCAAGGCCGATTTCGTGCTTTTTGACGCCTGGCATCGGCGCAAATACGCCCATCAAGAGGTGCTGCTCCGAACCGCCGAGGAGTCTCTGGTTCGAGCGTGGCTTGCGCGTCCGGACCATGCCTTGCGTTGGGCCAAGTCTCACGTGTACTTGCTCGAGCGGGGCTTGCCTTGGTCGCACGATATTGGAAGGAAACGCCACGTGATTGGCAAGACCAGCATTTCCTTTGGTCGTTACCTCACTTCTTGCTTGGGTCTTAAAAGGGTGCGAATGGAGAAAAAAGAGCTCGTTCTCTTTTTGGTTGCGCGGAGCGAATGCCCACCTGATCTCGCTCTTCGGATTGGGTGGGGGTATCGACCTGGCCGCGTCGACCTCATCACCCAAGGGGTGCTTTCGCCGGCCAAGTTTCAGGTGGGTGACCTCATCCGCTCGGCCCACCCTCTCAAGCCAGAGGAAGTCAGGATGTGGTGCTTGCGCGGCTTGCGCATTGGAGCGATCCGCGAAAGCGGGGCGCGTCCAGCTCCTGAAGATCCGGTGGCGGTTGATATTTCTCAAGAGGAATGGCTTTCAGGGGATGGACAAGGGTGCATGGTGCGCTTTTTTGTTCCTTTGCCATGACAGAGAGGCGCCAAGGGTTCAATCGACAAAAGCGAATTTGAGGGCATGATGGGAACGCGCCATGACCTGCCTCGATTTCGAACGCCCACTGCTCGAACTCGAAGCGAGAATTCGCGAGCTTCAAATCCATGCTTCGAACGACCCCCGCTTCGAAGAAGAAATCCGCCGCCTCGAAGCCCAGCTCCGTGAGCTCTCAGAGCAGCTCTACAAGGACCTGAGTGCTTGGCAGAAAGTCCAGCTGAGTCGTCACCCAGACCGGCCGCACATGCTCGATTATGTCGAGCGCCTGTTTGACGATGTGCTCGAGCTCCACGGCGATCGCTGCTATGGAGACGACCCGGCAATTGTGGCCGGTTTTGCCCGCTTGGATGGCCGGACGGTGGCCATCGTTGGTCATCAAAAGGGCAGAACCACTCGCGAAAAGCTGCGGCGCAATTTCGGAATGGCTCACCCCGAGGGGTACCGAAAAGCAGTGCGCATCATGGAGCTCGCCGTGCGTTTTCGACGGCCGATTTTGACTTTCATCGACACTCCTGGGGCTTACCCAGGCATCGGAGCAGAGGAGAGAGGCCAAAGCGAAGCGATTGGCCGAGCCATCTTCACGATGTGCGCGCTGGAGGTTCCCATTGTGTCTGCCATCATCGGTGAAGGCGGTTCGGGAGGAGCCTTGGCCCTTGGTGTTGCCAATAGGGTGTTGATGATGGAATTTGCAACCTACAGTGTGATCACACCGGAAGGGTGCGCTTCGATTTTGTGGCGAGATGGCAGCAAGGCCCCTCTGGTGGCTGAGCGACTGCGGCTTCTGGCAGAAGACGCGCTCAGGCTTGGAATCATCGATGAAATTGTGCCAGAGCCCATGGGAGGAGCCCACCGGGATCCTGACGAGGCCGCGCGCCGTCTCGGTCAGGCTTTAAGAAAGCACCTTTTCGAGCTTGAGCGAATTTTTCAAGGGCAAGATGGGGGAAGGCAATTGGTTGAAGCGCGAAGGGCCAAGTTTCGGGCCATGGGTGCATTTCTTGAAGAGTGAGGTGTGGGTGAGGAAATCGCAGCCTTTGCTGCGTAATTCACCTTGTGCGCTTGCCTTTTGGTGATTGGGCCAGCTGGGGTTTTGCATGGGTTCAGTGGAACACCGTGGTTTTGGTTATCAGTTATGCGGTAGAGAGCCGGCAAAAATAGCAATTGGGGTCACTGCTTTTTGCATAGTTGTCTCATCTATTGCTTCTTTATATCGGCCAAATACGTGGATTTTTAGAGATGGGCGCTTTTATGTTAATGTCGCCACAACGATTGTTGAAGATTTTTCTCTTGAACAACACCGATTTGCGGCGAGCTGGTATAACGGGCAACTGGGATGGAATGCGAATCTCGACAAGGGGTGGAGCAATATTGCATTGGGCAGAAATGGCGAGTACTGGCCAAAGCATCCTTATCTTTTGCCGCTTCTCGCAAGCCCGCTCTACTATGCATTTGGGCTAAACGGCACGATTTTGTTTAATTTATTGATGTTTGGAGTGATTTGTGCACATCTTTTTGGTTTTGCGAGAAGATTTTCGAATCCAGAGAGTGCTGCGATTGCTGTTGGTGTTTTTATTTTCATGACATCGATTGTCAATTCTGCTTATGATTTTTCTACAGATGTCTTGATGTTGGGATTGGTTGCAATTGGTTTTGATGCATTGGTCGATGGAAAGGGTTTAAAAAGCGGCTTGGCTTTCGGATTGGCTGTGCTGGTTAAGCCAACTGCTTTGCTTTTCATTCCGCTTTGGGCTCTTTTGGTTTCCTCTCCAATAAAATCATTTGACTTATGGAAGAAGGCAATTGCTGGTGGGGCCTGTGTGCTTTTGCCTTATGGCATTGCGAACACGTGGATGTTTGGTCGCCCGTGGTGGACTGGATACACGCGAACGTTGGTCACGCAGGGGGGGCAGCAGGCAGTTGTCTCCCATGTCGATGCTTTTTCAGTTCCCTTTCGAATTGGATTGCAACAGGTGCTTTGGGGTGAATATGGCTTGGTCTGGTCGTTTGGTGTGCTCGCAATCTGTGTGATTGGGCTTTCGGCATTATTGAAGAAACAGCCAGTTCTTGTTTTGTTATCTCTTGGATCCGCTGGACTGAGTGTTTTCATTTTCTCAAAATATGTTTATGAGGGGCATCGATTTCACTGGCCTGCCCTTGTTCCACTGGTGATTCCTTTAGCGCTTTCTTTTGATGTTTTCAAGAATTTTTTTCGACGATTGCGCTTCGCCTCCTCATTTGCCGTCGGAGTTTTGGTGTTTTCTTTCTTGGTTATCGACTCGGCTTTAGCGCGTCGGCCTGTTTACTTGCGAGATGCCATTGAATTTTGCCTCCAAAATCATCAACTTTTCTTGAATGCCTTTCTTGCAGGATCTTGTTTTGGAATGTTGCGTTCTTTTTTCAACAGAGGCTTGCCATTGGTTTCATTATCGCTTGTCTCTGTTTGGGGCATTGATCAGCTCAAAGAGGCGTGGCTAAATGCAAAGCCAACCGAATTGTTGATCCCCCTTCTTATCTTAACGCTTGTATATTTTTTTCGTCGCTTCTACCCAGATCGTTTTTCAAGTGTGATTGTTCCAATTCTGCCTTCAATTATGCTTTTTATCGGAGCCATATTGTTGATTGGGTTGAATAAACAAAATCCCTTGCATTTTGATTTGGAGTGGAAGCCTTTTCTTTTGACTTTTCCATTTTTCTTTTTTGGGATCGTTCAAATTATCGTCCCCTCTGGCACTCATTTCAGTCTGATTTTTTATTCATTTGTTTTGTTTACCCTTTCCTTTTTTAGCTTTCTCCCTTCAAGCGTCTTTTTTGCTTTTTTTCTGCCAATCTTGGCCTGCATCAATGCAGTGGCCGTGGATCGATGCGTTCGGGTTTTTGTAAAGTTTTGGTGCAAAAGAAGTTTTGTTTGTTTCGCAGCTCTTTTATTGTTCCTTTATTTGTTTGGCATGGGGCGCCGATTGATTGCCCAAAGCAGCCCATTTCAATTGGAAACGGAAAAGGCCCTTCGAGATGCGATTGTGTTTTTGGATGTTCCTGGGCTTGGCGAAGTGCCATGTGATTTTTTGGCATGGGAGCACATGAACTGGGAATGTGCTTCCTTTGACAAGGGCACGCACGGAGAAGTGGGGTTGTGCGTGGACGAGCTTCCTCAGGTGGATGGCTCTCCTTTTCCTTCTTTTTTGATCTCAACCGGGACGAGCGGAGAGCGCAGGAGGGTGGTGTGGCCAAGCGCCAAAGCTGGAAAGAAGCTCATCCTCAAATGGGCAATTCCTGATGGGAGGGCGGCAAATGGGTGGCTTGTGGTGCGTGTCGATGAGCGGGAAGTGGCACGGGTGTTTTTGGCTCCTGCCGTGGCAAAGGGAGTTCAACGCCTTGAACTTGAAACGCCTTGGGTGGGCGATCGCGCGAGGTTAGAGTTCACTTTGGTCGGTGAAGGTGAACAGGTGGTTGTGGCGATGCGCGGCCGTTGGGAATAGCGAAGGCTCACAGAAAAGGATTGACGAGAAGCGACAAGGCTTCAGTTGAAAAAGGTGTGCATGGTTTGGCGAGGCAGAATCAATTGGGTAGAGGTGCAAAGGGGAGTAAGCTGAAGGAGCTTACCCTTCGCCACCTTGGAACAACCATTTGGCCGCTGGCTTTGCTCACATGGGGTTGCACTGCTCGATTGACTGAGGAGCTCAAAGGATGCAGAAAAGACAGTTGTTTAGCCATGCCAAACCAGAGATTGCCTGTGATGAGAGATGCCAAAAACCTGCTTGGCCGTCCCCTTGAGCCCTGTAGTTTCAAGCCGCTAACTGGCTTCTATCGGGATGGTCACTGTTCGACTGGTCCAGAGGATTTGGGCGTTCACACGGTTTGCGCACAGGTGACGGAAGAGTTTTTGGAATTTTCCAAGCGAGTTGGTAACGATCTTTCGACCCCGCGACCAGAGTGGCGTTTTCCTGGGCTCAAGCCAGGAGACCGGTGGTGCCTTTGTGCGGCGCGCTGGCTTGAGGCCTATTACGCAGGTTGCGCTCCCCCCATCTTTGCTGCCTCGACCCATGAAGCGGCCTTGGAGATTGTTCCAAAGGAGTTTCTGTTTGAAAAAGCCCTGGACCTCCATTGAGTGCTTTGGCACGGTCTTTGTCCATTTCCCCTGAGCGATGTGGCTCAGGCTTCTCCTTTCTGTGAACAAAGCGCAACGCGTGGGATTCCAAGGCCATTCGTATGGGAAGGTTTTTGGGGGATTTTTCGATTTCTGGCGAGGGCGCTTTGAAGGTAAACATGGGTTGGCGTTTGTTTCTTTTGGGGTGCTGCTTGGTGTTTCTGCCAGCGTGAACGCTCAGGCTGAGCTCCAAGCGAATGTTGGGGTTGCATCCAGTGCCACGGTGAGCGCACAGCCCCTTTCTCCCCCTGTTCTTCCTACTGCTTTTTCTGCTTCAGGTTCCTTTTCTGGGGCTCCGTTTGAAATCGAAAGCGGCGAAGGCCCGGCTTTTCGCGTGGGCTTGGGGGCTCATCTCGGTTGGTCACGCATGGATCCGCCAGTTGACGGTCACAGCGCCGCCTTGGATTTGGCCCTGGAGATCGACATCCTGGAGTGGTTGGCATTTGGCATTCACAGTCAAGTGAGTTGGAGGAATGCGCTGGTCCCGGATGCCAACCACGATGGCAGAGCAGATGGCCCTGCCACATCGATCCCTGCGGTGGCGCTCACAGGGGGGCCACGGTTCAGGTTGCTTACGGCTTCGCAGGCGCGCGATCACCTTGGGTTGGAAGTAGGGGCCGGCATTTTGAGTGTGCCGGAAGGGCAAAGGCCATGGGGGGCCCTCCTTGAGGTGGCTCTGTTGGGTGGGATCGACTTGCGAATGCTTGGGGGATCGAGGGGGTCTGATGGCTTTGTGCTCTCTCCCACCTTGCGCTATCAACAAGGTATTGGCGCAGCGGGTGGTTACCAAGCTGCGCTCGCAGGGGTGATGGCCTTTTTTGATTGGGACTCTCGTCCGCGTCGGGTTGAGGGTGCACACACTGGCCTGCGATTCACCTGGGGAATCGACGGTGGAATAGGGTGGGGCCCTCTTCGTCAGAGGAGCATTCGCGAGGCTCTCGCATTTGACTTGGGGATGGCGCTTGGATTGATTTTGGGTGAAGTGGTTGAACCTCGGCTTCGTTTGGATTTCATGCATCGGGTTGGAGGTGAGGGGAGTGACGGACTGGATGTTTATGGAATAGGTGGGGGGGTTCGCCTGCTCTTCGATCAATGGGTGCCCCTCTACCTTGAAGCCATGGGTGGATGGGCCTTCCGTTTTGGTACACCAGCCCCAGTTGTGGCTGGAGGTGCTTTTGTTGATGTGGGTGGAGGCCTGCGCTGGGTCGATTGTGGAGAGAGTGAGGTGGCTTTTGTTTTAGGTGGCCGATTGCAGATTGGTGTGCATCAAAACGATGCCATGACGGCGCTTTTAGGGGTGGGTGGGATCGAATTCGATGCTGGGCCACGCCCTGATAGGCCTCGCTGCCGCCCCTCACCTTCTGATCAGACGGTGGTTGTCACCCCTTCTCTTCCTCCACCACCTCCACTTCCTCCGGTAGAGGCTCCTCCAGTGCAGGTTCAGCCCCCGACTCAAACCGAATCACCCCCTATTGTGGTAGTAGATGGTGCTCCACCCTCGACACCGTCTTCCTCCCCATCGTGTCGTATCCACCGGCGCCCCCCATCTGTTGCGACTCGCAATGAATCGGATTCAACACCTCTTCCGTTGAGTATCGAACCATTTGTGGGGCTTGGGGTGGCCTCTTCCAATCGTCTCATGGATGGGCCGGTTGCAGGAGTTGGACTCGCGTTTGGGTGGTCACCATTTGATTGGTTGATGATGCAAATTCGAGCTCTTACGCTTCATGGAAGCGATGTGGCTACCGATCACATTCCACCGCTTATGGAGGATGATGTCGAGGAGCAGAAATTTGCTGCACTTCTGTTGGGGAGCAATGTGCGATTCCGTTTGCTCACAGATGCATCCCAACGCAGCGGCTGGGTATTTGACCTTGGTGCTGGGTTGATGACCCACGATGGTGCTCCAGCTGTTGGACGTCGTGGGGGGTGGGAGCATGGTGGGTATGTCGAGGGTGGGATTGGTCATCAGCGTGGTTTTCGCTTTGGGAATGGTTTTGCGATACAGTTTGGGCTTGCGCTGCGCCTGCAGCAAGGGATTGGAGACCTCACCGATTATCGAGCGCTTTTGCTCAACGGCTGGCTGACTTTTGAAGCGGATACACCTCAGGCGCAACCAGGCCGCCGAGATGCGGATTTCCAATACACCTTTGGAATTCGAGGACGGGGTGGGTTGTCGCTGTTTAGGGTTTCAGATGCTGGAATTCATGGCATGTGGGGGGCAAGCCTTCACTTTGGGCTGCCGATCGGGCGATGGGTAGAGCCGCGCTTGGAGGGTGATGTGCACTTCATGTCCAATGCGATGGGTAAATCCTTCTCACCACTCATCGCACTGCTTGGTGCTTTGCGTTTGCGCTTTGATGAGGTGTTGCCCATGTATGTCCAAGGGGGAGTCGGTCATGCGTGGCACTACGAGGTGGCGAAGCAAATCGCACCTGGCTCGGTGTTTTTGGATGTCGGTGCAGGTGCTCGATTCAACGAGTGCTCAGGTCGTTCTGATGGAGCGATTGAACTCGGCATTCACTTCCGCTATGGGTTGGACATAAGGGTGGATGATGCGGTGTATTTGGTCCTTGGCTACGAATACGCTGGAGGCGCTCCCATGTTTGGTAGAGGAGAGCGGGCGATATGCAAGAATGAGCCAGGTGAACAAGAGGGTATGCCGAAAGAAAGCCAAGGTGTAGAAGCCAACCCCGTCCTACCACTTATCCCATCCCCACCTCCTTTACCCCCCATCCCGAAAGTTGAAGGAGATGTGCAAATCGACATCCACTCTGGTTCGGTGGATGTGCGGATGCCCCAGGTGCAAGGAGGGATAACCATCGAAGTTGGTACACCACCCCAGCAACCACCACGTCGGCCACACCTTCCCCAAAGCGATGAGGGTGCTTCGCGATAAGGGCGATTGATAATTTGGGTGCAGCAATGCCATGGGTGCATTAGAGAATGGCACTAAGAGGGTGGGTGCCAGTGCTTCAAGTGCTAAACTGCTTCTCTTTCCACGCCTTGAGCTCAAGGCGGGCCATGCACCAAGCGATTTTGTGCTGTAGTTCAATGAATTTGGCCCCTTCAATTCCCTCTTTGAGTGCCGCAAGTTGCATCTCCGCCTGTTGAAGCTCTGCCCGAACAGCTTCCCCATCGATGTCCTCAGGGCGCAGGAAGTGCTCAGTGAGCACAATCACATGGCTTGGAGTGACTTCGATGAAGCCTGTGTCGACAGCTGCGGCGTGGTCTTTTTGGCTTGCCCGATAAGAGAGGAGGCCTGGCTTCAGGGCTGCAAGCACGGGAATATGCCCCGGAAGAACGGTGAATTCACCGTGGATGCTGGGGGCAGAGGTGCTTTGGACGGAGGTGCGCAAGGCCAAGCCCGAGGGGGTGACCACTTCCAAAAGCATCTCATTCAGTAGCGTCATGGGAGTAGCCCCTCGTCATGCCTCAGTCTTTGATCTTCTCGTATGCTGCTTTAACGTCAGCGATTGTGCCTTTCATGTAGAAGCATTGCTCGGGGATTTCATCGAGGTCCCCAGAGAGGATTTCTTCGAAACCGGCAATCGTGTCTTCCAGCTTGACGAACTGGCCAGGGTAGCCGGTGAAAGCTTCGGCCACAAAGAATGGCTGGCTCAAGAAGCGCTGGATTTTGCGGGCTCGCTCCACTGTTTTTCTATCTTCCTCGCTGAGCTCATCCATGCCCAAAATCGCGATGATGTCTTGAAGGTCTTTATAACGCTGAAGGGTTTGCTGAACGGCACGAGCCACGCGGTAGTGGCGCTCCCCAATCACGTTGGGAGAGAGCATGGTTGATGTGGAATCCAGGGGATCAACAGCAGGGTAGATCCCCAACGCAGCGATGTCTCTTGAAAGCACAGTTGTGGCGTCGAGGTGTGCAAAGGTGGTTGCTGGCGCTGGATCTGTGAGATCATCTGCTGGCACATAGATCGCTTGCACCGAGGTGATGGAACCTTTGGTGGTTGAGGTGATGCGCTCTTGGAGGGCTCCCATCTCGGTGGCAAGAGTGGGTTGATAACCGACCGCGCTTGGAATGCGGCCCAGCAACGCCGAAACCTCAGAACCTGCTTGGGTGAAGCGGAAGATGTTGTCAATGAACAGGAGCACGTCTTGGTGTTGTTCGTCTCGGAAGTACTCAGCAATGGTCAATGCCGTGAGGGCGACGCGCGCGCGAGCCCCTGGCGGCTCATTCATTTGCCCGTAGATGAGGGCTGCTTTGGAAATAACGGGGGTTCCATCAGCGAGCTTGGATTCTCGCATCTCGAGCATGAGGTCTGTTCCTTCCCTTGTGCGCTCACCTACTCCTGCAAAGCAGCTCACACCGCCATGGGCTTTGGCCACGTTGTTGATGAGTTCCATGATCAGCACTGTTTTTCCAACGCCAGCACCACCAAACAGGCCGATCTTTCCGCCTTTTCGGTATGGGGCGAGGAGGTCAATTACCTTGATGCCGGTTTCAAAAATCTCAACCTTTGTAGACTGTTCGACAAAGGTGGGAGGGGGGCGGTGGATGGGTAGCCTTTTTGTGGCTTGTACCTTTGAGCCTCCATCCACAGGGTCCCCAATCACGTTGAGAATTCGACCAAGCACGGCTTCCCCGACGGGAACCATGATGGGGCCACCTGTGTCTTTGACAGGCATGCCCCGCACAAGCCCATCTGTGGTGTCCATGGCAATGGTTCGGACGAGGCCTTCACCCAGGTGCTGCGCCACTTCGAGGGTGAGGTTGTCTGGTTCATACGAAATGGCTGGGTTGGTGACCTTGAGAGCATTGAGAATGGGTGGCAAATGACCTGGTGGAAAGGCCACATCCACAACAGGGCCAATCACCTGAACAATTCGTCCAATTGCTTGAGTCATAGGAAGAACCTTCGGCGCTCTAGCACATGTGGAAGCGCCAATCAACAGATGCCCTAGCGAGAAGTTGGGTGTGGGAAGCGTTGGAGTTCTTTGGCGAAGCGGCGCAGGTGATGGGGGGTGACGAGGGATTCGAAGGCCGAGACAATTCCAGTTGAGGAACGAAGCAAGTGCCCACTGACCAGAAAGGAGCCCGGCTCCTTTGAGGAGTGCACTGCGAGATAGAGTGTCCGAGAAGGGCTGAGGAAGGACATTTGACCTGCCTTGTTCTGGACCAGATCGAGGAGGCTACGCCCAAGCTTGCGCATTTCTTTCTGGCTCAAGTGGGATTGGCCTTGAATGATAAAGCCATCCGAGGCGAGAAAAACCAAGACGTGCCACAGGTCGGGCTGGCTTTCCCCTTGCGCCAGAGGCAGAAACTCGAGCAAGAAAGACTTGCAAATCAATTGAATGCCACCAAACATTCCCGAACCCGGGGCAGCCGGCCCAAAGCTTGTGCTTCTGGCAGCGTGGACCAATTCGAATTGATTTGTCAACGTTAAGAAGTCCTCTTTGGTAAGGGAGCCGAGACGTGAACATGAGCCCGTTCAGTTGTGCCCTGATTTCAGTGTACGATAAGACGAATATTCTTCCGCTTGCCCAAGAGCTGAAGCGGTGGGGGGTAGAGATTCTCTCAACGGGCGGAACAGCTGCCATGTTGAGGGAGGCAGGGATTTCCGTGGTCGAGGTGTCCGAATACACCGGTTTTCCGGAGCTCATGGGCGGTCGTGTCAAAACCCTTCACCCAAAGCTGCATGCGGGCATCCTCATGAGAGGGGAGGGTGACGACCGGGTGCAACTTGAAGCAATTGGGGGAAAGCCCATCGATTTGGTGGTTGTGAACCTTTACCCTTTCGAGTCTGCGCTTGCTCGAAAAGCATCTTTGCCTGAGGCGATTGAACTGATCGA